>NZ_JBSGXP010000116.1:0-10717 GCF_053610105.1 Kitasatospora sp. NPDC054939
CCCCCCGGTGATGACCACCGGGGGGCACGCGTCGTCCGCGGGTCGCAGCCCGCCGGGGCCTACTTCAGGCGGTTGCCGGCCGAGCGCAGCTGCTGGGCGGCCTCGGCCACGCGGCCGGCCATGCCCGCCTCGGCGAGCTTGCCCCAGGTGCGCGGGTCGTAGGTGTTCTTCTTGCCGACCTCGCCGTCGACCTTCAGGACGCCGTCGTAGTTCTGGAACATGTGGGCGGCGACCGGGCGGGTGAAGGCGTACTGGGTGTCGGTGTCCAGGTTCATCTTCACGACGCCGTTCTCCAGCGCGGTGGCGATCTCCTCGGCGGAGGAGCCCGAGCCGCCGTGGAAGACGAAGTCGAACGGGTCGGCCTTGCCGTACTGCTTGCCGATCGCGTCCTGCAGCTCGCGCAGCAGCTCCGGCTTCAGGACGACGTTGCCCGGCTTGTAGACGCCGTGCACGTTGCCGAAGGAGGCGGCCAGCAGGTAGCGGCCCTGCTCGCCCAGGCCCAGCGCCTCGGCGGTGCGGACGGCGTCGTTGACCGTGGTGTACAGCTCGTCGTTGATCTCGTGGGTGACGCCGTCCTCCTCGCCACCGGTCGGGGTGATCTCGACCTCAAGGATGATCTTGGCGGCGGCGGCCTGGGCCAGCAGCTCCTGGGCGATGGCCAGGTTGTCGGCCAGGGTCTCGGCGGAGCCGTCCCACATGTGCGACTGGAACAGCGGGTTGCGGCCCTGCGCGACGCGCTCGGCGGAGACCGCCAGCAGCGGGCGGACGTAGCCGTCCAGCTTGTCCTTCGGGCAGTGGTCGGTGTGCAGCGCGACGGTCACGTCGTACTTGGCGGCCACGATGTGGGCGAACTCGGCGAGCGCGACGGCGCCGGTCACCATGTCCTTGCTGTGCTGGCCGCCCAGGAACTCCGCGCCACCGGTCGAGATCTGGATGATGCCGTCGCTCTCGGCCTCGGCGAAGCCGCGCAGGGCGGCGTGCAGGGTCTGCGACGAGGTGACGTTGATGGCCGGGTAGGCGAACTTGCCCGCCTTGGCCCGGTCGAGCATCTCGTTGTAGACCTCGGGAGTTGCGATGGGCATGCGAATGCTCCTGTCGGGTTGCGGCGTACGGACGGTCCTGTCCGACGCTGAGTACGACTCCGGGGTGTCCGACGGCCGATGCGCGGCTTTGCGGTGCGGCCTGCCGGTAACCAGGTTCGCGGCGACTGCCGCGGTACGACAATGAGGGTGAGAGCGACCGCGGACCGGACGCCGGAGTCATCTTCCCAGACCACCCCCCTCGCACACCATGTGGCCCGCCTGTCGGGACGGGTGCCGCGGGCCTGCGACGAAGGGTGGACGAACCGCTCCTCCTGGCGGGCGAGGCCCCTCGTAAGGGAGGACCGCTATTCTGCGGCCGTGGACTACAACCAGCTGGCGCTCAACCTCCTCGACGCCAAATCACTGATCTCGTCCCTCGGTGCCATCGGGCTGATCGCGATCATCTTCGCGGAGACCGGCCTGCTGGTCGGGTTCTTCTTCCCCGGTGACTCGCTGCTGATCCTGGCCGGCGTCGCCGCCTCCAGCGCAGCCTCTTCGGTGCTCGGCGACGGCGCCCGGCTGCCGATCGGGGTGCTGCTGGTCGGCGCGCCGATCGCGGCGATCATCGGCGCCCAGCTCGGGCACCTGCTCGGGGCCAAGCTCGGGCCGAAGATGTTCGACAAACCCGATTCGAAGATCTTCCGCCGCGACTACGTGGTGAAGGCCGAGGAGTACTTCAACAAGTTCGGCGCCGGCAAGGCCGTCGTCCTGGCCCGCTTCATGCCGATCGTCCGGACCTTCCTCAACCCCGTCGCGGGCACCCTCGGGATGTCCGCCAGGACCTTCTTCGTCTGGAACGTCATCGGCGGCATCGTGTGGACCGAGTCCATGCTGCTGCTCGGCTACTTCTTCGGCGACGCGCTCGCCCCGGTGATCGACAAGTTCCTGATCCCGGCGATCCTGCTGATCGTCCTGCTGTCGATCTCGCCGATCCTGTTCGAGGTGGTCCGCGAGCGGCGCAAGCGCAAGGCCGGCGGCGCCGAGGCCGCCGCGGCCGCTGCCGAGGCCGTCCAGGCCGGCGGACGCCACCGCCGCGGCTGAGCGGACGACCCCCGTACGGAGAACGGCCGGTGCCGGTTCCGATTCCACGGTTCCACGTGGAACGGGGCCGGCACCGGCCGTTTCGGCCGCCGGGCGGGTCGCCCGGCGGTCCGGTGGATCAGAGACCCAGGTCGTCCAGGGTGTAGGCGGTCACGTACGGCAGACCGGCCTCCTCGATCGCCGGAGCGGCACCGCGCTCCACGATCACCGCGACGCCGACCACCTCGGCACCCGCCTCGCGCAGCGCCTCGACCGCGGTCAGCACCGAGCCGCCGGTGGTGGAGGTGTCCTCGACCGCCAGCACCCGGCGGCCCTTCACGTCCGGGCCCTCGATCCGGCGCTGCAGGCCGTGCGCCTTGCCCGCCTTGCGGACCACGAACGCGTCCAGCTCGCGGCCGCGCGCGGCGGCGGCGTGCAGCATCGAGGCGGCCACCGGGTCGGCGCCCAGGGTCAGCCCGCCGACGGCGTCGTAGTCGAGGTGCGCGGTGGCGTCCAGCATCACCCGGCCGACCAGCGGGGCGGCCTGGCCGTCCAGCGTGATCCGGCGGAGGTCGACGTAGTAGTCGGCCTCCAGGCCCGAGGAGAGGGTGACCTTGCCGTGCACGACGGCCTTGTCCTTGATCTGTGCCAGCAGGGCGTCGTGGTCGTTGCTCATGAGCGTCCAGTCTAGGGCTTGTCCCGGGCGGCGGACCGTCGGGCCCGCCGTGCCGCGGGCGAGGTCAGCGCTTGCGCAGCACCCGGACCAGGACCACCGCGCCGCCCACCAGCGCCACCCCGCCGCCGATCATCCACGGCACCGCACTGCGGCCCGCCCGGCCGGGGCCCAGCGGCACGATCCCGCCCGCCTCGCCGCCCCAGCGGGACGCCGCCCGGGCCCGCGCGCTGCGGGCCGGCAGGGCCGGGGCGTACCGGCCGCGCGGCGGGGCGTGGTCAACCTCCTCGGCCGAACGGCCGACGATGCTGCGGCGGACCGGTCCGCTCAGCACCGGCTCCGGCTCGTAGTCGAACGGCAGCTCGGTCGGCAGCTCGGCGGAGACCTCCGCGGCGGCCCCCTCGCCGTCCTCGCCGGCCTCCCCGGCGTCCTCCTCCGGCTCGTCGTCCGACCGGGCCGCGGACAGGCCGAAGTGCTCGGCCTCCGCGTCGGAGAAGGAGATCAGCTCGGAGAGGTCGTCCTCCAGGTCGTCGCCGGGCTCGTCCTGGCGCTCCTCCAGGAACACCACGGTCCCCGGGGTCTCCGGGCCGTCCTCGGCCTCCTCCGGCGCCTCCGCCCCGTCCTCGGCGCCGTCGGGGGCGGCCAGTGCGGCGGCGAAGCGGTCCAGCAGCCGGCGGCCGGCCGCGTCCAGCATCTCGTCGTCGAACTCGGCGAGCCGGCCGGTGGCGGTGAGGTCGCCGGTGAAGCGGACCACCGCCGTGCCGTCCTCGGCGCCGTCCGCGACGCTCACCCGGACGGTCGCGGTGGCCTCGCCGCTGCCGCGGGCCTCCTGGCCCTCCGCCAGCGCCGTCAGCACCCCTTCGCGGCCCTCGATCAGCGAGAGCACCCCGCGGTAGGTGATGGTGGAGGCGCCGATCCGCAGCTTGAGCCGCCCGCCGATCTCCTCGGCCGGACCGTGGCCGGCCGCGGCCGGTTCGGTGCTCAGGCCGGGCACGCAACGGGCCAGCAGAGCCGGATCCTGCAGGGCCTGCCGGACGGCTCCGGCCGGCATCGGGACGACAACCTCATGCTCCATGCCACGGAGCCTACCCATCACCCCCGTCCACAGCCCCCCACCACCCGCCCCCGATCCGCACCGGGGCCCGACCCGGGTCCCGGTGCGGCACCCGGGACCTCCGGCCTTCCGCCGCCCGCCCCCGCCGGGCCCGCCCTCCGCCCGGTCCGCCGGCTCCTCAGCGGGGGCGGAGCAGGGTGTGCGGGGCCGGGGGCCGGGCGGGCCGGGCGGCCGCCAGGCGGGTGGCGGAGGTGCGCAGGGCGGCCGGGGTGAGGGTGCGCGGGGGCGGGGCGTCGGCGGCCAGGGCGAGGGCGGGCGGGGCGGCCGCGGCGAGCAGGAAGGTCTGCCCGGCCGCCCCGCCCGGGGTGCAGGACGCGGTGGCGCCGCCGGGGACGCCGTACGGGGCGGTGTGCAGCCCGGCCGCGCGGAGCCCGGCCTCGACCGGCCAGAGGCCGGCCTCGTCGCCGCCGGCCCGGACGGCGATCCGGCCGCCCGGGGCCAGCAGCCGGCCGGCGAGGCCGTAGAACTCCTGCGAGTGGTACGTGGTGGTGCCGCCGTCGGAGGGTGCCGGGAGGTCCGCGAGGACGGCGTCGAAGCCGGCCGCGTCGGGCCGGCGGTCGCGCAGCCACTCCAGCGGGTCGGCAGCGGCGGTGTGGACCCGGGGGTCGTCGAATGCGTGCCCGGTGAGGGCGGCGAGGCCGGGGTCGGTCCGGGCGAGCCGGGTGAGTGCGGGGTCGCGGTCGACGACGAGGACCTCGCGGACGCCGCCGTGCCGGAGCACCTCGCGCAGGGCGAGCCCGTCCCCGCCGCCGAGCAGCAGGATCCGGGCGTCCGGCCCGGCGGCGAGGGCGGGGTGGACGAGGGCCTCGCTGCCGCGCTGCTCGTCGGGGCCGCAGACGGCGAGCCGTCCGTCGAGGTAGAGCCGCAGCGGCCCGTCGACGGGGCCGGTGAGCACGATCTCCTGGTACCGGCCGTGGGTGGCGCTGCGGACGTCGGGGCCGTAGAGGGCGCGCCGGGCGGCCCGTTCGACGGCGTCGGAGCCGGCGGCGGCCGCGGCGAGGACGGCGAGGACGAGGCCGCAGCCGACCCAGAGCAGGGCCCGGGTCCGGGGGGCGGGTTCCTCGCGGAAGAGCCAGAGCACCACGGCGGATCCGGCGACGGCGTTGACGGCGCCGGTGACCAGGGCGCCGGTGGCCTGGCCGAGCGCGGGCAGGATGACGAACGGGAAGGCGAGGCCGCCGATCAGGGCGCCCACGTAGTCGGCGGCGAACAGGTCGGCGGCGGCGCGGCCGGCGTCCTCGCGGCGGATGCGCTGGACGAGGGTCATCAGCAGCGGGATCTCGGCGCCGATGAGGATGCCGATGAGGCAGGTGAGGCCGACCGTGGCGCCCTGGGAGCGGCCGAACCAGGCCCAGCAGGAGTAGAGCGCGAGGACGGAGAGGCCGCCGGTGAGCGCGAGGGCGCATTCGACCAGGGCGAAGGCGGTGGCCGGGCGGCGGGTGAGCCGCTTGGCGAGCAGGGAGCCCAGGCCCATCGAGAACACCATGACGGAGAGCACGACGGAGGTCTGGGTGACGGAGTCGCCGAGCAGGTAGCCGCCGAGTGCCACGAGTTCGAGCTCGTAGACGAGTCCGCAGGCCGCGCAGACGAACGCGGCCAGCAGGACGGTCAGGCGGGCGAGGCGGGGGCGGGCGCGCAGCCGGGTCCGACGGCGGGCGGGCAGGGGGGTCAGGCTCCGCCCGAGCCGGGGTGGGCCGCTGCCGTCGTCGAGGTCCAGTCCCGGCTGTGCGGGTGGCGGGCCGGCCGGATGGTTGATCACGAACAAACGCTAGGCGACGTTCGGTGCGGATAGCTGCGTCCATTCGGCGGACAGCGGCGGCTACCGCATTGACGGATCGTTCCTGCGTGCGATTCAGCGGCTCCGGTGGTCATCCCCGGCGGACCACCAGCGAGGAGCGGGTGCAGACCAGCCGGCCCTCCTGCGGGTAGGCGTGCCAGGTGCGCCAGAGCAGCCGGTCGGCGCCGCCCTGGGTGACCAGGGCGGTGAAGGCGCTGGGGTCGCCGGGGAAGACGCCGGCCAGGCCGCGCGGGTGGCCCTCCACGAGGGCCAGCAGCTCCTGGGCGCGGGCCGCGAAGTCGTGCGGCGGGAGCGCCTCGATCCGGGCCGCGAACTCGTACTCCCAGCCGGCGACCTGCTTGGCGACCCGGGCGGGCAGCGGGGTGCGGCGGCCGGGCAGGCAGGCGACGGTCTCCAGGCACTCGCCGGGCCCGGCGGCGATCACCACCTGGTGGGAGGCGCCGAGGAGGCGCAGTTGGAGGGTGCCGGGCGGGCCGGGCAGGTCGGCGCCGTCGAGTCTCAGGTCGCGGACCGCGAGCGCGGGCAGCGGTTCGCCGCCGAGGCACCAGGCCAGGTCACCGGCGCGGGTGTCCGTGTAGGAGGTCTGCAGTGTGGTGAGCATGCTCGGCTCCGCGTTTCAGCTCCGTGCGCGCCCGCCGAGCAGCATCCGACCAGTCCTTGGCCCTTGGCGAGGCTGTTCGTGGCTGTGCGGTCCAGGGCGCGGCCGACCGTGGAAGGAAGGATTCCGGCTGGAGATTCAGCAGCAGAGAAGCATGAATACGCCGGGTCCGTCGGTGATTTACCCAACTTTGTCAAGCATTCACCGTTTCGAGCACACCCGCTTCCCTGCTGTGATCGACCCGTTGTGCGACTCTGCACAGCACGCGCCCCTGAGACCGTCTCATGCGCCGTGCGCGCCGGTAGTGCGCCCTCTGCGCCGGTGGTGCGGGGGCGGCACGGGAGTGCCCGGTGGGCATGGCCGGGACCATGCCCACCGGGCACGAGGGATTGCCCAGGAGGCAGTCCAGCAGGGTGAATTGACCGACCGTCAGGAGCGGCCGGGAGGGCGCGCCGGCTCAGAGCCTCCCGAGCCGGTCGACCGCCTCGCGGAGCACCTCGGCCCGCTTGCAGAAGGTGAACCGGACGAGCGGCCGGCCCGCCTCGGTGTCGTCGTAGAAGACCGCGTTCGGGATGGCGACGACGCCGCAGCGCTCCGGCAGCCGCCGGCAGAACTCGATGCCGTCCTTCTCGCCCAGCGGGGTGATGTCGGTGGTGATGAAGTAGGTGCCCTCCGGCCGGAAGACCCGGAACCCGGCCCCGGCCAGCCCGTCCGCCAGCAGGTCGCGCTTGTGCAGCAGCTCCGTCCGCAGCCCGGTGAAGTACGCGTCGGGCAGCCGCAGCGCCTCGGCGACGGCGTACTGGAAGGGCCCGGCGCTGACGTACGTCAGGTACTGCTTGGCGGTGCGGACGGCGGCGACCAGCGGGGCGGCGGCGGTGATCCAGCCGACCTTCCAGCCGGTGAAGGAGAAGGTCTTGCCGGCCGAGGAGATGGTGACGGTGCGCTCGCGCATGCCGGGCAGGGCGGCGATCGGGTGGTGCCCGCCGGCGAAGACGAGGTGCTCGTAGACCTCGTCGGTGACGACCAGCAGGTCGTGTTCGACGGCGATCCGGGCGACGGCGGCCAGCTCCTGTGCCGAGAGGACGGCGCCGGTCGGGTTGTGCGGGGTGTTGAGCAGCAGCAGCCGGGTGCGCGGGGTGACCAGCGCGCGCAGCTCGTCGAGGTCCGGGCGGAAGCCCGGGGCGCGCAGCGTGAGCGGCACGCGGACGGCGCCGGCCATGGCGATGCAGGCGGCGTACGAGTCGTAGAAGGGTTCGAGGGCGATCACCTCGTCGCCGGGCTCCAGCAGGGCGAGCAGGGCGGCGGCGATGGCCTCGGTGGCGCCGGCGGTGACCAGCACCTCGGTGTCGGGGTCGTACCCGAGGCCGTAGAAGCGCTGCTGGTGCTCGGCGATCGCGGTGCGCAGCTCGGGGATGCCGGGCCCGGGCGGGTACTGGTTGCCGCGGCCCTCGCGCAGGGCCCGGACGGCGGCCTCGCGGATCTCCTCCGGTCCGTCGGTGTCCGGGAAGCCCTGGCCCAGGTTGATCGAGCCGGTGGCGGTGGCCAGGGCGGACATCTCGGCGAAGATCGTCGTCCCAAGACCGTCCAGGCGGCGGTTCAGCAGCGGCCTCGTACCCAATTTCCGGCTCCTCCCGGCTCGTCGTGGGCCCATCCTGGGGGAGTCGGGGCACGCACCACAAGCACCGCCGGGGGACGGCTGCGGCCCGTCGCCGGGGGTCTCCGGGGACGGGCCGCTGCACGGGGAGGGGCGGGGCTCAGCTCTCGTCGGAGCCCTCGGCGGCGGGGCCGCCCTCGCCCTCCTCGATGTCCTTCTGCAGGCCGAGGCGCTCGGAGATCCACTGCTCGAAGCCGACGGCGGCCTGGGTCCAGTTGGCGGTGGTGGTCACGAAGTAGTCCAGGTTGACGCCGGTGCCGACGATCATCTGGGCCTCGCCGATCAGGCGGACCACGCCGTCCTCGTGGGTGTGGGTGTAGACCTTGGGCCAGAGGGTCTCGCGGTTCCACTCGTCGATCAGGTCGAGGATCTCGCCCTTGTCCTCCAGCGGGTACGGGCGGTCGTAGAACGCGCGGACCGCGAAGAGCTCCTTGTGCTCGCCGCGGAACATGTAGTAGACGCGGAAGCCCTCCCAGGGGGCGGTGAGGTCGCCCTCCTCGTCCACGACGTGCTTCAGCTGCATCTGGTCGAGGAGCTGGGTGACCAGCGCCTGGTCCGGGACGACGATGGGCGGCGGGCCCGCCGGATTCCCGCCCTGGCCGCCGCCGGGGCCCTGGGGGAGGCCGAACGACGGGATGGACGACGGGTCGATGCTCATGGGTCCTCTTCTCAGCGCACATGGTGGCCGGCAATGAGAGGCGGCCCTTCCAAGAACCATCCTGCCTCATTCGGGGCCCGGCTCACAGGGGTGCCCGGGGGCGTGCCGCGGCGACCTCCCGGGTGGCCCGGGAGGCGGCGGGGCGGGCCCGGGAGGATCTAGCGCGGGCGGAAGATCTGCAGGTAGCGGAGGGTGCCGGTCTGGCCGCCGTCGTTGTAGTAGCTGCTGTTCCAGGTCCAGGCGGGGATGTGCCGGTGGCCCGGTCCGGAGGGCCCGTAGACGCTCTCGTAGTAGTAGAGGTCGTTGTTGCCCGAGTAGAGGTCGCTGACGCCGTAGATCTGGACGTCCAGGTAGCCGTCGTTGGCGAAGCAGACCCGGCTGCCGCCGGAGAGGACGTTCACGAAGTCCCACCGGCCGGCGCAGTCGACCCGGTTGATGGCGCTCGCGTCGGCGGCCGGCAGGGCGAGGGCGAGCGAGGCGGCGGCCACGGAGGTGAGCGCGGCCTTCTTCCAGCGGGAGGGCATGGTGCTCCTTGACTCGGCGACGGGCTTCGGCGGGCGCGGACGACGGGATCCTCGCAACGGCCCGCGGCGGCGACCAGGAGGTTCGCCGGAGGTTGGGCGGCGGAACTGCCGGGGCCGGTGATCAAACCTGTGCAGGGAGTGACCCTTGTCACGCACTGAGTGCGGTGTTTCGGCTGCCGGGCCGATCGGTTGCCGTTAGCGTGCGACGGAACCTTCCCGGCGGGCAAAGGCCTCTGCCGGTGGACGAGTTGGGGTGCATCGGGGTGGGCGCTGTGGTGGAGAGGCCTGTGCCCGGGGAGGCCGCCTCCCTGGGCGCGCTGTTGCGGAGCCTGCGGCTCGACCGGGGGATGACCCAGGAGGAACTGGGCGAGGCCTCCGGGCTGAGCGTCCGGTCGATCCGGGACCTGGAGCACGGCGTCTCGTGCCCGCGGATCTCCACCCTCCGGCTGCTCGCCCGGACCTGGGAGCTGCCCGAGGAGCAGGGGGCGGAGCTGCACCGGCTGGCCCGCGCCTGCCGGGACCGGTCGCGGCAGGCCGCGGCGGTCGCCGGCCGCAGGGAGCGGGACGGCCGGGCCGGAGCGGACGCGTGAGGGCGCACCTGCGTGCCGCGGGCGCGGTGCTGGCCTGTGCCGGTGCGGCGGCCGCCCTGTCGGGCTGTGCGTCGCAGGGAGGGACGGCGGCGGTGTCCCCCGCGCTCACCCCGCCGCCGCTGGGAGCGGCCGTCGCGCCGCCGTCCGGGCGCGAGGGGATGCTGCAACTGCCGCTCTCCGCCTTCGGATCCGACGACGGGGCGGCGGCCGAGCGGACGGCGGCGATGCGCGTGGTGATCACCCGGTGCATGCACGCGGCCGGGTTCGCCGCGTTCACCCGGGCGGACGCGGTGGACGAGGGCACCCGGCCCGCGGACGTGAACGCCATGCCGGCCGGCGCGTTCGGCTATCTGCCGGAGAGCGTGGCCGCCGTCCAGGGCTTCCACCCGGGGCGCCCGCCCGCCGCGCCGGGTCCGCCGCGGCGGGCGATCACCGCGGCCGAGGAGCCGGCCCTGCAGGAGTGCGTGAAGAACTCGTACGGCGAGCTGGCGCCGGCCGGCGGGGGCGGGTCGGAGCTGGTGAGCCGGCTGTTCGGGCAGGCGCAGGCGGCGGTGGAGCGGGACGCCCGGGTGCTGGAGGCCGTCCGGGCCTGGACGGACTGTATGGCGCGGTCGGGGTTCCCGGGGGTGACCCCGAGCGGGCTGGTCGAGCAGTACCGGGCGCGGGCCGCGGCCACGCCCGAGCCGACCGCGGAGGAGCTGGCCGCGGCGCGGGCCGATGCCTCCTGCACCACCGGCAGCAATCTGGCGGGCGTCTGGTTCGCCGCGCTGACGGGCTACCAGCAGCAGTTGATCGCCGCCAACCAGGAGAAGCTGGCGGAGTACCGGGACGGCTGGAAGGCGTACCGGGCGAAGCTGGCGAAGATCGTCGCCGAGGGCTGAGCCCCGGGCCCTCCACGCGGTGCGGACGGGCGGCGGACGGGCGTGCGGCGGGCGGCCCACCCGCCCCCCCCCCCCCCCCGCGAAAACTCCACCGGCCCCCCGGGCCGGACGGCCAGCCCGGCGCC
>NZ_JBSGXP010000116.1:10727-27671 GCF_053610105.1 Kitasatospora sp. NPDC054939
GGGGGGTGGCCCGGGGCCCCCGGGGGGGGGGGGGGCGGGGGGGGGGGGGGGGGGGGGGGGGGGGCCCCCCCGCCCCCCCCCCGCGCCCGGCTACTTCTCCAGCGGCCCGCGGGCGCGGACGGCGAGCCGGTCGCCCGCCGCGTCCTGCTCGACCAGCACGGTGTCGCCGTCGTGCACCTGCCCGGAGAGGATGGCCCGGGCCAGCTGGTCGCCGATCGCCGACTGCACCAGCCGGCGCAGCGGCCGGGCGCCGTACGCCGGGTCGTAGCCGGTGAGGGCCAGCCAGTCCCGGGCGGCGGCGTCGACCTGCAGGGTGAGCCGGCGCTCGCGCAGCCGCTCGCCGAGCCTGGCCACCTGGAGGTCGACGATCCGGCTGAGCTCGGCGGTGCCCAGCGGGTCGAAGACCACGATGTCGTCGAGCCGGTTGAGGAACTCGGGCTTGAAGGCGGTGCGCACCGTCTCCAGGACGAGGTCCTTCTTCCGCTCCTCCGGGGTGGCCGGGTCCACCAGGAACTGGCTTCCGAGGTTGGAGGTGAGGATCAGGATCGCGTTGCGGAAGTCCACCGTGCGGCCCTGACCGTCGGTGAGCCGCCCGTCGTCCAGCACCTGCAGCAGCACGTCGAAGACCTCGGGGTGGGCCTTCTCGACCTCGTCCAGCAGCACCACGCTGTACGGGCGGCGGCGGACCGCCTCGGTGAGCTGGCCGCCCTCCTCGTAGCCGATGTAGCCGGGCGGGGCGCCGACCAGCCGGGCGACGGAGTGCTTCTCGCCGTACTCGCTCATGTCGATGCGGACCATCGCCCGCTCGTCGTCGAAGAGGAAGTCGGCGAGGGCCTTGGCGAGTTCGGTCTTGCCGACGCCGGTCGGGCCGAGGAAGAGGAAGGAGCCGGTCGGGCGGTCCGGGTCGGCGACGCCGGAGCGGGTGCGCCGCACGGCGTCCGAGACGGCCTGCACGGCCTCGTGCTGGCCGATCAGGCGCCGGCCCAACTCGTCCTCCATACGCAGGAGTTTGGCGCTCTCGCCCTCCAGCAGCCGGCCGGCCGGGATTCCCGTCCAGGAGGCGACGACATCGGCGACGTCGTCCGGGCCGACCTCCTCCTTGACCATCGAGGCGGTGGCGTCCTCGTCCGCGGCGCGCTCCTTGGCCTCGGCCAACTCGCGCTCGGCGGACGGGATCTCGGCGTACATCAGCTTGGAGGCGCGCTCGAAGTCGCCGTCCCGCTGGGCGCGGTCGAGGGCGCCGTTCAGGTCGTCCAGCCGCTCCTTGAGCTCGCCGACCCGGTTGAGGGACTTCTTCTCCTGCTCCCAGCGGGCCGTGAGGACGCTCAACTGCTCGTTGCGGTCGGCGAGGTCGCGGCGCAGCCGGGCGAGGCGGTCGACCGAGGCCGGGTCCGACTCCTTCTCCAGCGCCAGCTCCTCCATCCGCAACCGGTCGACGGAGCGCTGGAGTTCGTCGATCTCCACCGGGGAGGAGTCGATCTCCATGCGCAGCCGGGAGGCGGCCTCGTCGACCAGGTCGATGGCCTTGTCGGGCAGGAAGCGGGAGGTGATGTAGCGGTTGGAGAGGGTGGCGGCGGCGACCAGGGCGGCGTCCGCGATCTGCACCTTGTGGTGGGCCTCGTAGCGGCCCTTGAGCCCGCGCAGGATCGCGATGGAGTCCTCCACGCTGGGCTCGCCGACCAGCACCTGCTGGAAGCGGCGCTCCAGGGCCGGGTCCTTCTCGATCCGCTCGCGGTACTCGTCCAGCGTGGTGGCGCCGACCATGCGCAGCTCGCCGCGGGCCAGCATCGGCTTGAGCATGTTGCCGGCGTCCATCGCGGAGTCGCCGCCGGCGCCCGCGCCGACCATGGTGTGCAGCTCGTCGATGAAGGTGACGACCTGGCCCTCGCTCTGCTTGATGTCGTTGAGGACGGCCTTCAGCCGCTCCTCGAACTCGCCGCGGTACTTGGCGCCGGCCACCATCGCGCTGAGATCCAGGGCGACCAGGCGCTTGCCGCGCAGCGACTCGGGGACGTCGCCGGCCACGATCCGCTGGGCCAGGCCCTCGACGACGGCGGTCTTGCCGACGCCGGGCTCGCCGATCAGCACCGGGTTGTTCTTGGTCCGGCGGGAGAGCACCTGGACCACCCGGCGGATCTCCTGGTCGCGGCCGATCACCGGGTCGAGCTTGCCGTCCCGGGCGGCCTGGGTGAGGTCGGTGCCGTACTTCTCCAGCGCCTTGTAGGTGCCCTCGGGGTCGGGGGAGGTGACCCGGCCGCTGCCGCGGACGTCCTTGAAGGCGGCGAGCAGGGCCTTGGGCGTGGCGCCCTGCTGCGCGAGCAGCTCGGCGACCGCGCCGCCCTCGTGGGCCAGGCCGACCAGCAGGTGCTCGGTGGAGACGTACTGGTCGTCCAGGTCGTCGGCGCGCCGGCCGGCCTCGGTGAGCACGGCGAGGGTGTCGCGGGCGAGCTGCGGGGCGGCGACGGTCGAGCCGGAGGCGCTGGGCAGGGCGGCCTGCTGGCGGCGGGCGTCGGCGGTGATCCGCTGCACGTCCGCGCCGACCGCCTCCAGCAGCGGCCTGGCGATGCCCTCGGGCTGCTCCAGCAGGGCGGTCAGGATGTGCACCGGCTTGACGTCCGGGTGGCCCGCGGCGGCCGACTGCCGGATCGCGGCGGACAGGGCGTCCTGCGTCTTGGTGGTGAACTTGCTGGCGTCCACTGCTGGGGGGTCCTCCTCGTGCGGTCTGCGCTGCTCCTGCTGAGTACAGCATGCACTAAGTTGAGTCTATTCCGCTCAACTTTTGCGTGAACTCCCCGTACCGCCCGCCTGCCGGGTCATCCCCAGCAGCTCCCGGGCCGGACCGCTCGGCCGCTGCCCGGCCGGCCACACCGCCCGCAGCGGGCGCCGCAGGTCCAGCCCCTCCACGAGCGGCACCTCCACCAGCCGCCGGGTGGCCAGCTCCTCCACCACCGCCAGCTCGCTCAGGCAGACCGGCCCGGCGCCCGTCATCGCCGCCGCCTTCAGCGCCGTGGACGAGGCCAGCTCCAGCCGCGGCGCGACCGTCCCGCCGTACGGCGCCAGCGCCATCTCCAGCACCTCCCGGGTGCCCGAGCCCGGCTCGCGCAGCACCAGCGGGGTCGCCGCCAGCTCCGGGCCGGTCAGCGGCGAGCGGGCGGCGGTGCGGCGGGCCCACGGGTGCCCCGGCGCCACCACGACCACCAGCCGGTCGGCCGCCACCACCGCGCCCGCCAGCCCGGGCGGGGTGCTCGGCCCCTCCACGAACCCCAGGTCGGCGTCCCCGGCCAGGACGTGCCCGGCCACGTCCGCCGAGTTGGCCGTCCGCAGCGTCACCGCCGTGCCCGGACTGCTCGCGTGCAGCGCCAGCAGCCACCCCGGCATCAGGTACTCGGCGACCGTCAGACTGGCCACCACCGTCAGCCGGGCGTCCCGGCGCTCGCGCAGCGCGTCGATCCCGGCGTCCAGCGCCTGCGCCGCCTCCAGCACGTGCCGGGCCCACTCCACCACCAGCCGGCCCGCGTCGGTGGGCCGGCTGCCGCGCGGGGAGCGGTCCAGCAGCGCCACCCCGATCTGCTGCTCCATGCCCTTGATCCGGGCGCTCGCGGTCGGCTGGCTGACCCCCAGCTCGGCCGCCGCCCGCCCCACGCTGCCCAGCCGGTCCACCGCGAGCAGCAGCTCCAGTGCACCGAGTTCGGGGACGCGCGAGGAGAGGGCCATAGGTCCAGGCTATGCCCTCATAGACGTGCCGGTCCTACCGGAGCCCGCCCCCGCCGGGGGACGGTGGGGAGCATGGCCACCCTGATCAGCCCCCACCCGCTCGCCCGGACCGCCCGGCTCGACCTCGCCCGGCTCGGCCCCAACTGGTACGCCGTCGTCATGGGCACCGCGATCGTCGGCAACGCCGCCGCGGTGCTCCCCGTCCGGCTGCCCGGCCTGCTCCTCCTCGGCGAAGCGATGTGGGCGCTCGCGCTGGCCGCCCTGCTCCTGATCGCCGCCGGCCGACTGGTCCACCTCACCCGGCACCGCGAGGCCGCCCGCCGCCAGCTGCTCGACGAGCCCGCCACCGCCGTCTTCTACGGCTGCCCGCCGATGGCCCTGGTCTCGGTCGGCCTCGGCGCCCTGCTGCTCGGCCCCCGGGTGATCGGCGCCGGCCCCGCCGCCGCCCTCGGCCTGCTGCTCTGGTCGGCCGGCACCGCGTACGCCCTGGCCGTCGCGGCCGGCATCCCGTACCTGATGATCACCCGGCACCGGCTCTCCGCCCTGGAGGCCAACCCGACCTGGCTGCTGCCCTCGGTCGCCCCGCTGGTCTCCGCCGCCGCCGGGCCCGCGCTCCTCCCGCAGCTGCCGGCCGGAGCCGCCCGGCAGGCCCTGCTGTACGGCTGCGGGGCGCTGCTCGGGATCGGCCTGCTGGCCGTACTCGCCCTGCTGCCGGTGGTGCTCACCGGGCTGGTCCACAGCAAACTGCCCGCCCTGGCGCTCACCCCCTCGCTCTTCCTGGTGCTCGGCCCGCTCGGCCAGTCCACCACCGCCCTGCAGAACCTCGCCGACGGCGCCGACCGGGTCGCCCCGCAGCTCGCCCCCGCCGCCCTGGCCATCGCCGAGCTGTACGGCGTCGCGGTGCTCGGCGTCGCGATGCTCTGGCTGGCCCTCGCCACCGCGGCCAACCTGCGCGCCCGGCGCTGCGGCATGCGCTTCGCGATGACCTGGTGGGCGTACACCTTCCCGGTGGGGACCTGCGTCACCGGCGCGGCCGGCCTCGCCCGGCACACCGGCTTCGCCGGGTTCACCGGACTGGCCGCCGGGCTGTCCGTGCTGCTGCTCGCCGCCTGGGCCGTCGCCGCCTGCGGCACCGCCGCCGGACTGGTCTCCGGCCGGCTGCTGGGCGGCGGGGCTGCGGGCCGCTGAGCGGTCGCTCGCCCGGTTCCCCGGCGGCGGCGCGACGACGCGCACTCCGCGGTGCAGGTTCCTGCAATTGCGAGAACATGCAGCTTGACGGCCCTTGTTCACCGGCCGTCACGCTGTGATGGTGGAGTCACGCCAAGTCGTCCGGGCAACCGCAGCCCGATGGTGGCGACTTGCTCTTCAACGGAATGCGCACGGTACCTCTGTACCCGCATAACGGGGGGAAGAGCGCCGGCCGGGACGCCATGTGTGGTGATGGCCCCCAGCGCCGGAGTCGGCGAGGCGTTGCTGCTCCGCCTCGCCGGAAGCGCCTTGGCATTGGCGTACACCGGCGGCCCCTGAGCAGCCGGCGTGCGACGGCACGCCGGCCTCGGGGGACCGCCGGACCGTGCACACCCTTCTCCTCCCGCCGCCGCGGCCGGTCGCCCCGGACCGCCGTCGAGCCCGGGAAGGGGTGCTGAGATCATGACAGGGCACTGCGCCACGACCACCCGCTCCCGGCCCCCGGCCGGAGCCGCGGACGCACCCGCAGGGCGGACCTGGCAGGACATCCGGCAGGGAGTTTTCGAGGTGGCGGCGGAACCGACGACCGAGGACGACCGGGCCGGCCGCTGGGAGCCCGACGAGGCGGCCCGGCAGCTCTACCTCGCCGTCCTCGCCGACGGCGGCCGGCTCGCCCACGCCGACGTCGCCGAGGCCGACCGCGGCACCCTCGCCCGGCTGGTCGACCTGGGCCTGCTCATGGCCAACCCGATGGACGCCTCCTACACCGCCGTCAGCCCCCGCTCGGTCAGCGACCGGCTCGGTGCCGAACTGCGCAGCGAGGCCACCCGGCTGCTGGTCCACGCCGAGAACCTCCCCGGCGCCCTCGACGGCCTCACCCGCGCCTACGACGCCATGCCCCGCCCGCCCGAGCGCTCCGGCGGAGCCGTCTACATCGAGGGCCACGTCCACATCCGCCACCGCATCTCGCAGCTGATCTCCGACTGCCGCGAGGAGGTGCTCACCGCCCAGCCCGGCCGGCGCCCGGCCGCCGCCGTGGAGACCGCCCTCCGGCAGGACCTCAACCTGCTGCAGCGCGGCTGCTCGCTGCGCACCGTCTACCAGCCGGTCTCGGCCGCCGAACCGGCCGTGCTCGACTACATCGCCGAGGTGACCCGGCTCGGCTCCCGGATCCGGGTGCTCGACGAGCCCTTCCAGCGGATGATCGTCTTCGACCGCGCGGTCGCCGTCATCTCCGCCAACGACGACCACAGCACCGCCGCCTTCATCTCCGACCCCGCCGCGGTCGGCTTCCTGGTGGGCGCCTTCGAACGCGACTGGGCCCGCGCCGACACCGTCGACTGGGCCGCCGCCCTCGCCCAGGGCCCCACCCACGGCGGCCCCGACCGGGTCGGCCGGCTGCTCGCCAAGGGGCTCACCCAGCGCGCGGTGGCCACCCGGCTCGGCCTCAGCGAGCGCACCGTCGCCGCCCACATCGCGCGGCTGCGCGAACGCCACGGCGCCCAGACGCTGTTCCAGCTGGGATGGCTGATGCGCGGCGGACGCGGTGACTGATCCCGTCCCGGACAGGTCGGTACCGAGCGGACCGGAACCGCCCGCGCCCGCCGCCCCCGGTGAGGCTGCGCGGGCCCTCTGGCTGGCCGCCGTGGCCCGCGGCGGCCGACTGCCCGCCGAGCCGCTCAGCGGGCCCGAGGGGGCCGCCCTGGACGCCCTGCTGGACCTCGGCCTGCTCGTCCCGCACCCCTGCGGTCCCGGCTACCTCGCCGTCAGCCCGCGGGCCGTCGCCGCCCGGCTGGGCGCCGAACTCCGCACCGAGGCCACCCGGCTGCTGCTGGCCGCCGAACGCCTGCCCGCCGCCCTCGACGGCCTCACCCGGGCGTACGACGCCGTCCCCCGCCGCGGCAAGGGGCCGCAGGGCCGCTCCGTCCAGATCGAGGGCCGCGAGGACATCCGCCAGCGGATCGCCGAACTGCTCTCCGACTGCCGGGAGGAGTTCCTCGCCGCCCAGCCCGGCCCGCGCCCGGCGGTCGGGCTGCAGATGACGATGCGCCAGGACCTCGCCCTGCTGCAACGGGGCTGCGCCATGCGCACCATCTACCAGCCGGTCGCGGCCCGCGGCCGGGAGGCCGTGCGCTACGCCGCGACGATGACCGGGCACGGGGCCCGGGTCCGGGTGCTGGACGAGCCCTACCGGCGGATGCTGGTCTTCGACCGGACGATCGCGGTGATCCCCGCCGACGACGCCGACACCCGCGCCGCCTTCGTCACCGATCCCGCCGCCGTCGCCCACCTGGTCGGCCTCTTCGAACGCGACTGGGCCCGCGCCGACACCGTCGACTGGGCCGCCGTGGCCGCGCCCCCGGAGCCGGGCGCCGGGCCCGACCGGGTCGCCAGGCTGCTCGCCAAGGGGCTCACCCAGCGCGCCGTCGCGGGTCGCCTCGGCCTCAGCGAGCGCACCGTCGCCGCCCACATCGCGCGCCTGCGCCACCGCCACGGCGCGCGCACGCTCTTCCAACTCGGCTGGCGCATGCGGGGGGAGCACCGCGATGCGCACTGACCGCCGGGCCGCGCAGCGGAGGGTACGGCCGGTCCCGGGTACGGCGGCCGTCGCTGCTGCTGCCGTCGCCGCCGGGGAGCGGCCGGGGTCAGCCGGTGGCCGCGCCGGTCGGCCAGTAGCCGTGCGGGCCGACCGCGGGGGGCTGCTGGCGGGGCACGCTGAAGTGCTCGCCGGGGGCCGTCCAGAAGCCCTCGCGCAGCGAGAGCGCCATGCCGGCCCAGTCCAGGGCGGTCTCCACGGTGTGGTGGAGGGCCTCCTGCGACCAGGTGTCGTCGAAGACCAGCGGCAGGACGGGGGCGACCTGCTCGATGGTGGCGATCAGCGGGTTGTGGGTGATGGCCTCGTCGACCAGCAGGACGATCGGCTTCCGCAGGGCCGAGGCCCAGCCGAGCTCCAGGCTGACCCCGGCCGAGAGCGGGGCGCCGACGTACGCGAAGACCAGGTCGGCGGACTGCAGGGCCCGGAAGTCGGACGGCACCCGCGGCTCCGGCGCGCGGCCGGCCACCGTCCAGGCGTCGCTGTGGTGCGCGCTGTACACGGCGGCGCCGCTGCGCAGCAGGGTGGTGCGAAGGGTCGTCAGCCGCGTCCGGCTGGCCAGGGTCACCACGCTGTCGGCCGGGCCGGTCAGCCGCATCAGCGGCGCGGCCAGGAAGACCCGTGCACGGCGGCCCTCGGGGGTGTGCGCGGTGTGGTGTGGAGTGGAGCCCTGGTAGCGATCAGTCATGTCGACTCCATGGAAAGGCCGACCGGGAGGGTGTCGGGCCCCGGCGGGCCGGCTGCTATTGAGTAGTTCTGGGGGGACTAACGGGGGCGGTCGGCAATGCAAATTGAAGTGGACACGGCGATGTAACTCCGGATCCGTAATCGCAGCGATCAGTCGGTGCACTGATCGTGTCGCCGAGGCGGCCGACGAGTCCACTGGCACGAGGTGTCATCTCGCTGCCTGGCAGAGAGATGACATGCCGATCCCCCTACAGCCTGGGGTTGAGCCCTGGAAGAGTCGGGGCGGTCGCAGTGACAAAGGAGGGACAGCTCGCTGACATGTTCGAGGATGTGCAGCATAATCAGCGCTGCGGCTCGTACGGGGGCCGAATGAGCTGACACGGTATTGGTTCTTGAAGGGAAGTGGTCCCAGTGCGCAAGGCGCGCCGATTTGTAACCGCGATTGTGCTGGCCGGTGCGGCGGCCGTGCTGGCCGGCGGCCCGCTTCAGGACGACGTCATCTGGACCCGTCCGCAGCCGGTCCAGGTCCAGGACACGGACGCGTCCGGCGAGGGCTCCACGGTGGTCGCCAAGGCGATGATCGACGTCATCTGGACGTGATCGGGCCTACTCGTGGCTGTCGCTGTCGCGGAACAGCGGCAGGCTGCGGTGGCTCTCCGAGAGCTTCCAGCCCAGCTGGAACAGCGTCTCCGCGGCGTATTCCTCGCGGAGTTCGGCGATGTGCCGGGCGAGCGTGCGCTCACTGAGGCCGAGGTTCCTGGCAATGACCCGGTGGCCGACCCCCTGAAGCATCATCCGGAGGATGTTCTCGCGAAGTCTGGAGACCACTTCCGGCGGTACGTCGCGGCCTCCCTGGAAGGGGATTGCGCGCTCCCAGAAGCTCTCGAAGAGGCTGACGAAGAAGCCGATCACGGCCTCGTCCTGGACGAAGGCGGCCCGCTCGGTGTCGCCGCTGATGGGGATGACCGCGGTGGCCCGGTCCACGATGATCATTCTGGTGAACGGTTCGCCGAGGGTGCGGACCTCGCCGCCCTCCTCGGTCATCGCCGCCACGTACTCCCGGGCCGAGGCCGAGTAGCGGGTGCTGGGCTGGTAGATCGTCCGCCGGGACACCCCGCGCCGCAGCATGCCGACGTCGAGCGCTATCGCGGCCTCGGTCGGGAACGACCGGGCGCCGCCGCCCGGCTGCGCGCTGAGCACCTCCTTGGTGCTGCTCTCCATGAGCTCCGCGAGGCGCCGGTTGATCTCGGTCTTGCCGTGCAGGTGCTCGATCGGGCCGCCGTCGTGCGCACCGCCGCCGCCGTTGCCGTAGGCGTGGCTCAGCTCCTGGAGGTCGGCGGGCAGCGAGACGGCGCGGCTGAGCAGGTCCAGCGCCTTGCGCTGCCAGGCCGCGCTGAGCGCGCCGGCCAGCTGCCGGGGGTCGACCGCGACCAGGATGCCGGGATCCTCGACGTCCGGGACGAGCAGGCCGATGTCCATCAGCTCGCGGAGGTGGCACTCGCTGCCACTGGCGACCTCGGCGGGGATCAGCCGGCCGTGCGCCTGGAGGACGTCCTTGTACAGGGTTCGGGCTTCGGGGGACAGCCGGCCGTGGCCGTTCGCCGTGAGACCGGTCTCCTCAGCCCCACCCATCCGCCGCTCCTCGCCTTCGCCTGAACCGTTACGCCCTGTTCGACCGCGCTTCAGTGCCGGATCCTCGGCGCCCACTGTCGCACAGGGGTGCGGCGCGTCGCACGTGAATCTGCTACGGCTGCCTCTCGGAGGAAGACTGCCACGTTCCGAAAGCCGCCGGCACCCCCCGACGGGAGGGAACCGGCGGCCCGGTGGCGGTCGGGTCGGTCAGCGCTTGGGGCGCCAGACGACCAGGGCGCTGGACTGCGTCGGGGGCTGGTACGGGACGAGGTCGCGGCGGTACGAGGCGTGGATCGTGGCCTCGCGCTGCTGCAGCGCGCTGGCGGCCCCCTCCAGGGAATCGACCAGTTCGGCGATCCGGGACTGGAGGGCGGTGACCTGGTTCTCCAGTTCGATGATCCGCTTGATGCCGGCCAGGTTGATGCCCTCGTCCTGGGACAGCCGCTGCACGTCGCGCAGCTGCTGGATGTCCCGGGCGGAGTAGCGGCGGCCGCGGCCGGCCGTGCGGTCGGGGCAGACCAGGCCGAGCCGGTCGTACTGGCGGAGGGTCTGCGGGTGCAGGCCGGAGAGCTCGGCGGCGACCGAGATCACGTAGACCGGGGTGTCCTCGGTGAGGACGTACGGCGGGGCCGCCGTCGGGGCGCGGCGCGGGCCGGGGCCGGAGCCCGGGAGGCCCTCGCCGAGGCCGGGACCGATCGGGCCGCTGCTGTCGGGGGTCATCTGGTCGTCACGCTCCCTTCGCCGCCCGGAACAGGGCGGCTCGCGGGTCGTCCGAGGCGGTGGCCTCGCGGTACTGCTCCAGGGCCGTCAGCGCGTCACCGGTGACGTGCTGCGGCACCACGACCTCCACGGTGACCAGGAGGTCGCCGCGGGTGCCGTCCTTGCGGGTGGCGCCCTTGCCGCGGGCCCGCAGGGTGAGGCCGTTGGCACTGCCCGGGGGCAGCTTGAGCTTGACCGAGGGCCCGCCGAGGGTGGGCACCTCGATGGTGCCGCCGAGAGCGGCTTCGGGGAAGGTGACCGGCACCGTCACGGTGAGGTTGTCACCCTTGCGCCCGAAGACCGGGTGCGGGTCGACGTGCACGGTGACGTAGAGGTCGCCGGGCTGGCCGCCCCGCTCGCCCTGGGCGCCTTTGCCCTTCAGCCGGATGCGCTGGGCGTCCTGCACCCCGGCCGGGATCCGGACCTGCATGGTCCGGGCCGAGCTGGCCCGGCCGCTGCCGTGGCAGTCGGTGCACGGGTCGTCGACGATCATGCCCCGGCCGCGGCAGTCGCGGCAGGGCTCGGACAGCGCGAAGGCGCCCTGGCCGCGGCTGACGGTGCCCGCGCCGACGCAGGTCGGGCAGACCCGGGGCGTGGTGCCGGCCTTGGCGCCGGTGCCGCTGCAGGTGCGGCAGGGGGCCTGGCTGGTCATCCGCAGCGGGACGGTCGCGCCGTCGACGGCCTCGTCGAAGGAGAGGGTGACCTCGGTCTCCACGTCGGAGCCGCGCCGGGGCTGGGCCTGCCGGGTGCCGCCGCGGTTGAACAGGCCGCCGAACACGTCGCCGAGCCCGCCGCCGCCGCTGTTCTGGCTGCCGCTGAACAGGTCGCCGAAGTCGAAGCTGTAGTTGCCCCCGCCGGCGCCGCCGGCCCGGAAGCCGCCGTTGGCGAAGAGGCTGCGGGCCTCGTCGTACTCCTTGCGGCGCTTCTCGTCGGACAGCACGTCGTACGCCTCGGAGATGTCCTTGAACCGCTCCTCGGCTTTGCTGTCGCCCTTGTTGGCGTCCGGGTGGAACTCGCGGGCGAGCTTGCGGTACGTCTTCTTGATCTCGGTGGCGGTGGCGTCCTTGGGCACGCCGAGGACCTTGTAGTAGTCCTTCTCCACGTAGTCCTTGCCGCTCATGGCTGCCGCCACCTCCCGAAACCCATAGCGAGACCTGAAGTCAGTGCAGTGTCGACTGCGGTGTTGATCACGAGCGCGCCGCGGAGCCGGACGCCGTACTGGACGACGGCGTACGGCTCCGCGGCACACGCACGGTCAGCTGTCCGCGCCACCGTCGGCCTTGTCCGACTCCGCGGACTTCGCGGACTTGGCGGACTCGGCGTCCGGGGCGGCGCCGGTCTGGGAGCCCGGCTGGGGCTCCGCGACCGCGACCATCGCCGGGCGGATGATCCGCTCGCCGATCCGGTAGCCGGGCTGGAGGATCTGGACGCAGGTGTCCTCGGTGACGTCCGAGGAGTAGCTGTGCATCAGGGCCTCGTGCTGGGCCGGGTCGAAGGGGTCGCCCTCCTTGCCGAACTGCTGCAGGCCCAGCTTGGCGACGACCGTCTCCAGCGACTCGGCGACGGACTTGAAGCCGCCCGTCACCTCGCCGTGCTCGCGGCCGCGGCCGATGTCGTCCAGCACCGGGATCAGGGACTCCAGGATGTTGGAGACCGCGATCTCGCGGACCGTCAGCCGGTCGCGCTCGACCCGCTTGCGGTAGTTCTGGTACTCGGCCTGGAGTCGCTGCAGGTCGGCGGTCCGCTCGGCCAGCTCGCGCTTGGCCGCGGCGAGCTCGTCCGAGCCACCGGCGGCGGCCTCCTCGGCGGCCTTGATCACGGCCTCCTCGGCGGCGGAGTCGTCGCCGGGCTCGGCACCCTGCGGCTTCTCCGTCATGCCGCACCGCCCTTGGGCTTCTCGTCGTCCACGATCTCGGCGTCGACGACGTCGTCGTCCTTGGCACCGGTGGCGTCGCCGGCCGGGGCACCCGCCGCGTCGGCGTTGGCGTACAGCGCCTGGCCGAGCTTCTGGGCGGTGGTGGACACCTTCTCGGAGGCCTCGCGGATCTTCGCGATGTCCTCGCCCTTCAGGGCCTCCTTGAGCTCGCCGATGGCGGTCTCGACCTCGGTCTTGACCTCGGCCGGCAGCTTGTCGGCGTTGTCGGCGATGAACTTCTCGGTCGAGTAGACGAGCTGCTCGGCCTGGTTGCGGGTCTCGACCGACTCGCGGCGCTTGGTGTCCTCCTCCGCGTACTGCTCGGCCTCGCGGCGCATGCGGTCGACCTCGTCCTTCGGCAGCGAGGAGCCGCCGGTGACGGTCATCTTCTGCTCCTTGCCGGTGCCGAGGTCCTTGGCGCCGACGTGCATGATGCCGTTCGCGTCGATGTCGAAGGTGACCTCGATCTGCGGCAGGCCGCGCGGGGCCGGCGGCAGGCCGGTCAGCTCGAACATGCCGAGCTTCTTGTTGTACGCGGCGATCTCGCGCTCGCCCTGGTAGACCTGGATCTGCACGGACGGCTGGTTGTCCTCGGCCGTGGTGAAGATCTCCGAGCGCTTGGTCGGGATCGTGGTGTTGCGCTCGATCAGCTTGGTCATGATGCCGCCCTTGGTCTCGATGCCGAGGGACAGCGGGGTGACGTCGAGCAGCAGGACGTCCTTGACCTCGCCCTTGAGGACACCGGCCTGCAGCGAGGCGCCGATGGCGACGACCTCGTCCGGGTTGACGCCCTTGTTGGCGTCCTTGCCGCCGGTCAGCTCGCGGACGAGCTCGGCGACGGCCGGCATGCGGGTGGAGCCGCCGACCAGGACCACGTGGTCGATCTCGGACAGCGCGATGCCGGCGTCCTTGATGACGTTGTGGAACGGGACCTTGCAGCGGTCCAGCAGGTCGGAGGTGAGCTGCTGGAACTGGGCGCGGGTGAGCTTCTCGTCCAGGTGCAGCGGGCCCTCGGCGGAGGCCGTGATGTAGGGCAGGTTGATCGAGGTCTCGGAGGACGAGGACAGCTCGATCTTGGCCTTCTCGGAGGCCTCGCGCAGACGCTGCAGCGCCATCTTGTCCTTGGACAGGTCGACGCCGTGGCCGGCCTGGAAGACCTTGACCAGGTGGTCGACGACGCGCTGGTCCCAGTCGTCGCCGCCGAGGTGGTTGTCACCGTTGGTGGCCTTCACCTCGACGACCCCGTCGCCGATCTCCAGCAGGGAGACGTCGAAGGTGCCGCCGCCGAGGTCGAAGACCAGGATGGTCTGGTCGTCCTTGTCCAGGCCGTACGCCAGCGCGGCGGCGGTCGGCTCGTTGACGATGCGCAGGACGTTGAGGCCCGCGATCTCACCGGCCTCCTTGGTCGCCTGGCGCTCGGAGTCGTTGAAGTACGCCGGGACGGTGATGACGGCGTCGGTGACGGTCTCGCCCAGGTACGCCTCGGCGTCGCGCTTCAGCTTCTGCAGGATGAAGGCGCTCATCTGCTGCGGGTTGAAGTCCTTGCCGTCCAGGTTGATCTTCCAGTCGGTGCCCATGTGGCGCTTCACCGAGCGGATGGTGCGGTCCACGTTGGTGACCGCCTGGCGCTTGGCCACCTCGCCGACCAGGACCTCGCCGTTCTTCGCGAAGGCGACGACGGACGGCGTGGTCCGGGCGCCCTCGGCGTTCGTGATGACGGTGGGCTCGCCACCTTCGAGAACGCTGACGACCGAGTTCGTCGTACCGAGGTCGATACCGACCGCGCGTGCCATCGTAGATACCTCCACAGGAGAGTTGAGCTTTACGGGCTCAAGGATGCATGACCCGGCGGGGAGCGTCAACAGCTTTGAGTCCATGCCGCTCAACTTTGCTGAGCGCCGGGGCGCCGGACGCGTGGCCGGTGGGGCCCGGCGGCAGCGGTGGGCCGTCCGGGGCCAGTCGGCCGAGGCCGGTGTGCCCCCACGTGACTGCCGCCATACCTTGGGCATCTTCTGGAGAACTGTTTTGGAGCGGTATTGTCCGGGCCGTCGGCCCGGCAAGTTACCGGCGAGTACACTCAGAACTGCAAGAAGACCGCCCTCAGGAAAGCCGCAGGAGACGGAGAGCCGATGCAGCTAGCAGCGATCGTCATCTCGCTGGTCACGTTGGTGATCGGCACCGCGCTCGCCGCCCGTGCGGCGCTGTACATCTACAAGGTGGTGCTCACCGGCCAGCCGGACGGCACCCGCTTCGGCAGCCCCGCGCGGCGCCTGAAGACCCTCGGCGTCGAGTTCTTCGGCCACACCCGGATGAACCAATGGGGGATCGTCGGCATCGCCCACTGGTTCGTGGCGGTCGGCTTCTTCAGCCTGGTCCTCACCATCGTCAACGCCATCGGCCAGCTCTTCGACGCCGAGTACGCGCTGCCGGTCATCGGACACTGGATGCTGTGGCAGCTCTTCGTCGAACTGCTCGGTACCCTGACCACCCTGGGCATCCTGACCCTGATCGTGATCCGGCTGCTCAGCCTCCCCGGCCGGGCCGGCCGCAAGTCGCGCTTCGCCGGCTCGATCGCCTGGCAGGCCTTCTACGTCGAGTACACGATCCTCGGCATCGGCCTCTGCATCACGATGCTGCGCGCACTGGAGGGCGCCCTCGCCGGCGTCGACTCCTACGGCCCGGCGCACCTGGTCTCGTACCCGCTGGTCGTCGCCTTCGACGGGCTGTCGCACGACACGCTGGTCAACCTGGTCTACCTGTTCGCGATGCTGAAGATCTGCATCTCCTTCGCGTGGGCGACCACCATCGGCCTCAACCCCTCGATGGGCGTGGCCTGGCACCGCTTCCTCGGCTTCTTCAACATCTACTTCAAGCGCGAGGACGACGGCGCCACCGCGCTCGGCGCCCTGCGCCCGATGACCAGCGGCGGTGCGCCGATCGACTTCGAGGACCCGGCCGACGACGCGGTCTTCGGCGTCTCCCAGGTCGAGCACTTCTCCTGGAAGGGCATCCTCGACTTCTCCACCTGCACCGAGTGCGGCCGCTGCCAGTCGCAGTGCCCCGCCTGGAACACCGGCAAGCCGCTCTCGCCCAAGCTGCTGATCATGAGCCTGCGCGAGCACACCTTCGCCAAGGCCCCGTACCTGCTGGCCGGCGGCGGTAAGTCGATGGAGGGCGAGGAGCAGGCCACCGCCGAGCAGCTCAAGGACGTCCCGGCCGCCGCGCTGGCCGAGGCCGAGCGCCCGCTCATCGGCACCGCCGAAGCCCCTGATTCCGGTGGTTTGGGCGGCGTCATCGACCCGGACGTGCTGTGGTCCTGCACCACCTGCGGCGCCTGCGTCGAGCAGTGCCCGGTGGACATCGAGCACATCGACCACATCGTCGACATGCGCCGCTACCAGGTGATGATCGAGTCGTCGTTCCCGACCGAGGCCGGGACGATGCTCAAGAACCTGGAGAACAAGGGCAACCCGTGGGGCATGGCCACCAAGGCCCGCCTCGACTGGGTCAAGGAGCTCAAGAAGGACACCGGCATCGAGGTCCCGGTCATCGGCCAGGACATCGACCCGGCCGAGGTCGAGTACCTCTACTGGGTCGGCTGCGCCGGCGCCCTGGAGGACCGCGCGAAGAAGACCACCAAGGCCTTCGCCGAGCTGCTGCACACCGCGGGCGTGAAGTTCGCGATCCTCGGCAAGGAGGAGACCTGCACCGGTGACTCCCCGCGCCGCCTGGGCAACGAGTTCCTCTTCCAGATGCTCGGCGCGCAGAACGTCGAGACCCTGAACGCCGCGCTGGAGGACGCCCCGACCAAGCGGATCGTGGCCACCTGCCCGCACTGCTTCAACACCATCGCCAACGAGTACCCGCAGCTCGGCGGCCACTTCGAGGTCATCCACCACACCCAGCTGCTGCAGCACCTCATCGACGAGGGCAAGCTGATCCCGGTCAACCCCGTCGAGGGCCTGATCACCTACCACGACCCCTGCTACCTGGGCCGCCACAACAAGGTCTACAGCCCGCCGCGCGAGATCATGGACAAGGTCCCCGGTCTGCGCCAGCAGGAGATGCACCGCCACAAGGAGCGCGGCTTCTGCTGCGGCGCCGGCGGCGCGCGGATGTGGATGGAGGAGCGGATCGGCAAGCGCATCAACGACGAGCGCGTCGACGAGGCGCTGTCCCTCAACCCGGACATCGTCTCCACCGCCTGCCCGTTCTGCCTCGTCATGCTCTCCGACTCGGTCAACGGCAAGAAGAACGAGGGCGCGGCCAAGGAGAACCTGAAGGTCGTCGACGTCGCCCAGCTGCTGCTCGACTCGGTCAAGGCGACCCCGCCCGCGGAGGTCGAGCCGGAGCCCGTCGAGGCGTAGGACCGCGCGAACGGGCGGCACCACGCGTTCGCCCGTTCGACAGTTCTGCTACAACTTGGCCCGGCCCGGGGGGTGCCGTACAGCACCCC
>NZ_JBSGXP010000117.1:0-2871 GCF_053610105.1 Kitasatospora sp. NPDC054939
CCGACGGCCGCATCGTCGACGAACTCCACGCGCCCACCGCCGACACCGTCCTGGACCGCATGCGCCGCTTCGACGCCAAGGGCCGCACCAGCTGAGTGCCCGTCGCACCGTCAGGCAGCAGACCGTCAGGCCGAGACCCCTTCAGGACATCCCCATGTACCGCACCGCACTGCGCAATGTGCTGGCCCACAAGGGCCGACTGCTGATGACGGCGCTGGCCGTCATGCTGGGCACCGCCTTCGTGGCGGGCACCATGATCTTCTCGGACACCTTCGGCCGGGCGATGGCCAAGAGCGCCTCGAAGAGCTACACCGACGTGTCGGTGCAGGTCGTCGACCGCGCGGCCGGCTCGCACGCCGACCCCGAGACCAGGAGCGAGGCCGGGAAGGCCACGCTCACCGACGAGACCGTCCGGCAGCTCTCCGCACTGCCCGGCGCCTCCGCCGCCCGCGGCGTGGTCACCGGATTCACCGGGGTCGCCGACCGGAGCGGCACCCTGATCGGCCGGCCGTGGTCCGCCAAGGGCGCCAACTACGCGCCCGGCCCGGACGGCCGGGACGCCCGCTACCCGATCGCCGAGGGCAAGGGCCCGACCGGCGGCAAGGAGGTCGCGCTCGACCGCAGGACCGCCGAGAAGGGCGGCTTCAAGGTCGGCGACACCGTCCGAGTGGCCTCCAACGGCCCGGTGGTCGAGGCCAGGGTCTCCGGCATCTTCACCACCGACGACCCGGTGGTGAACACCGGCGGCACGCTCACCCTGTTCGACCGCGCCACCGCCCAGCAGCTGCTGCTGGAACCCGGCCGCTACAGCGGCATCGCGGTCACCGCGAAGCCGGGCACCACCGAGGACGCGCTGCTCGCCGAGGTGCGGAAGAGGATCCCGGCCGGCGAGCAGTTCGACGCCGAGACCGGCAAGCAGCTCAAGGACGACGAGCAGAAGATGATCACCCGCAACACCGAGGACATGCGCACCATGCTCCTTGCGTTCGCCGGCATCTCGCTCTTCGTCGGCATCTTCATCATCGCCAACACCTTCACCATGCTGGTCGCCCAGCGCACCAAGGAGCTCGCCCTG
Organism: Kitasatospora sp. NPDC054939; assembly: GCF_053610105.1. Classification (NCBI taxonomy): domain Bacteria; kingdom Bacillati; phylum Actinomycetota; class Actinomycetes; order Kitasatosporales; family Streptomycetaceae; genus Kitasatospora; species Kitasatospora sp. NPDC054939. The sequence continues at coordinate 1,076 of NZ_JBSGXP010000117.1, forward strand.
CTCCGGGCGATCGGCGCCGCCCGCAAGCAGGTCACCCGCTCGGTCCTGGTCGAGGCCCTGGTCATCGGCACCGGCTCGGCGGTAGCCGGCCTGCTGGTCGGCATCGGCATCGGCTCCGGCATGCAGTCCCTGATCGGCGCGCTGGACGACGGGATGCCCACCGGCCCGCTGGTGATCGCCCCGAACACCGTCGTGGTGACCCTGGTGGTCGGCATCCTGGTGACGGTGCTGTCGGCCCTGATGCCGGCCCTGCGCGCCTCCCGGATCGCCCCGGTCGCGGCGATGAGCAGCGGCGACCAGCCGGCCACCCAGAAGAGCCTGGTGCTGCGCAACACCGTCGGCGCGCTGGCCACCGCCGCGGGCGTCGCCCTGATCGGGTACGGCGCCTCGCTGGGCAACAACGACGGCCGGAGCCCGGTCGCCGGCGGCGCGCTGCTGGCCATGATCGGCATCTTCGTCCTGCTGCCGCTGCTCTCCCGTCCGGTGATCGCCCTGGTCGGCCCGCTGCTCGGCCGGCTGGCCGGGACGCCCGGCAAGCTCGCCCGGCAGAACGCGGTGCGCAACCCGCGCCGCACCGCGGCCACCGCCGCCGCACTCACCATCGGCCTGTCCCTGGTGGCGGGGCTGACCGTGATCGGCTCCTCCATCGGCAGCGCCCTGGACAAGGCCGTCACCAGCGCGATGAAGGCCGACTACCTGGTCTCCGCGGCCAACGGCATGAGCCTGTCCCGGACCGTCCCGGCCGAGATCGCCAAGGCCCCGGGCGTGGCGGCCTCCTCCCCGATGACCACGGTGTCCTGGGACCTCGACGGCACCCAGCCCAAGATCACCGGCGTGGACGCCGCCGCCGTCGACCAGGTCCTCACGCTGCGGATGACCGGCGGCACCACCGGCGCGCTCGCCCAGGGCCGGCTCCTGGTCGACGACACGACCGCCGCGAGCCGCAAGCTCTCCGTCGGGTCGAGCGTCCAGGTGACCTACGGGGACGACTCCACCGGCCGGCTCATCGTCGGCGGTATCTACGAGAAGAACGAGCTGCTCGGCCCGGTGATGATCGCCAACGCCGAGATCGCCAAGCACGACCCGGACCCGTACCTCTCCGACGTCCTGGTGAAGGCCGAGCCGGGCGCCGAGGAGTCGCTGCGGCAGGCGATCAAGGACGCCACCGGCGCCAACCCGGTGATCGAGGTGAACTCCAAGCAGGACGTCCGCGACCGGTTCAGCACGTCGATCACCTTCGCGCTGAACATGATGTACGGCCTGCTGGCGATGTCGGTGATCGTCGCGGTGCTCGGCGTGGTCAACACGCTGGCCATGTCGGTCTTCGAGCGCAAGCGCGAGATCGGGATGCTGCGGGCGATCGGCCTGGACCGGCGCGGCATCAAGCGGATGGTCCGGCTGGAGTCGGTGGTGATCTCGGTCTTCGGCGCCGGCGTCGGGCTGCTGTTCGGCTGCTACGTCGCCTGGGCGCTCAACAGCACCCTGAAGTCCAGCCTCGCCGGGCTCACCACCGTGCTGCCGTACGGCCAGCTGGCGCTCTTCCTGGCGCTGGCCGGGCTGGTCGGCCTGGTCGCCGCGGTGTGGCCGGCCCGCCGGGCGTCCCGGCTGGACATCCTGGCGAGCATCAAGACCGACTGACCCCGTCGTGGGGCCCCGCCCCCGCCGCGGGGGCCGCCCGCCCGGGCGCACCCCACGACCCCCCCCCGCCGGGGGTGGGGGGGGGGCCGGGGCGCCGCGACGCCGGGTGCGCCGGTCCGCGGGGTGCCGGTGCCGGCGGTCGGCTTGGCGGTGGGGCT
>NZ_JBSGXP010000117.1:2881-27635 GCF_053610105.1 Kitasatospora sp. NPDC054939
GGTCGGGGCGGGGGGGCCGCCCCGCGGGGCCGCCGTGCTCCAACAGGGGGCTCCAAACAACCCCCAACCCCCCCGCGGGCCCCCCCCCCCGCGCCGGGCGCCCACGACCGGAGGCGCGAACGGCAGGACCCCCACCGGAGGGTTTCGGTGGGGGTCCTGTCGTACTTCTGTACTCCGCCCGGTCGCACAACCGGCTGAGCACCACGGAGGTCGTGGTCCGGCGACACTGCCGGGCGGAGGGCCTCCGACTCATACCCCGGTGCTCCCACACCGGGGTCGCAGTCGCTTACTTGCCGGCGAGCTCCTTCTCGGCCACCGGCTTGGCGGCCTCGACGGGCTTCGGCGCGGGCGCCGCCGCCTCCTGGAACGCCTCGAACGGCTTCTCCATCTGCGACAGGCCGACGGCCTCGCGCTTCAGGAAGACCGCCAGCGTCCAGTCGGTGAAGACGCGGACCTTGCGGTTCATGGTGGGGACCATGGCGCCGTGGTACAGGCGGTGGAACCACCAGGCCGGACGGCCCTTCAGCTTGTACTTGCCGAAGAGGATCGCCACGCCCTTGTGCAGGCCGAGACCGGCGACCGCACCGAGGTTCTTGTGCTTGTACTCGGCCTGCGGGAAGCCCCGCATCCCGGCGATGACGTTGTCACCGAGGACGGCGGCCTGGCGGACGGCGTGCTGGGCGTTCGGCGGGCACCAGGCGCCCTCGCCCGCGGCGAGGTCCGGCACCTGGGCGTTGTCGCCGGCCGACCAGACGTAGTCGAAGCCCTTGACCTGGAGGGTCGGGGCGGTGTCGACGTGGCCGCGCGGGCCCAGCGGCAGGCCGAAGTTGGCCAGCACCGGGTTCGGCTTCACACCGGCGGTCCACACGATGGTGGACGCATCGGCCTCGACGCCGTTCTTCAGCACGACGTGCTGGTCGACGCAGGAGTCCATCGAGGTCTCGATGTAGATCTCGATGTTGCGCTCTTCGAGCTTCTCCTTGGTCCACAGACCGAGGTCCGGGCCCATCTCCGGGAGGATGCGGTTGGCCGCCTCGACCAGGATGAAGCGCATGTCGTCGCGGCTGACGGTCTTGTAGATCTTGGCGGCGTCGCGCGCCATGTCCTCGATCTCGGCGATCGTCTCGACGCCGGCGAAGCCGCCGCCGACCACGACGAAGGTCAGCGCCTTGCGGCGGACCGCCTCGTCGGTGGTGGACTCGGCACGGTCCAGCTGCGACATGACGTGGTTGCGGAGGCTGATGGCCTCCTCGACCGTCTTCATGCCGATGCCGTGCTCCGCCAGACCCGGGATCGGGAAGGTACGGGAGACCGAGCCGGTCGCGACGACCAGGTACTCGAAGGGCAGCTCGTACGAGTCGCCGGCCGCCGGCTGGATGGTGGCGACCTTACGGGCGTGGTCCACGCCGGTCACGTGACCGGTGAGCACCTCCGCCTTCTTGAGGGCGCTCCGCAGCGGGGCGACGAGGTTGCGGGGCGCGACGTTGCCGCCGGCCGCCTCGGGAAGGAAGGGCAGGTACGTCATGTACGACCGCGGGTCGACGACCGTGACGGTCGCCTCCCCGTAGCGCATCTTCTTGAGGATGCGCATCGCGGCATACAGGCCGACGTAACCACCGCCGACAATGAGGATGCGAGGACGCTCCGTGGTGCTCATATCGGAAAGTATCCAGCACCGTTCGGAGCAGCCTTCGTGAGCCCGCTCACAAGCCCCTGGACACCCTCTGCTACACTACGCGGCCCTTTGTGCCGACCCGGCCCCCCTCCTCACCGCCGCCACCCGGCCGTCGTGAGTACGTGCGTTCGAACCACCCTGCTGAGCAGCAACGATCCATATCGCGCCCGGGTTCCCGCCTCTGATTTCGATTCTCAAACCCACATGGCAGACTCGCCTGCGATCCAGCGATCGTCACGCCGAGCGAGCCTTCGGTCCCACATATCGGACGTAGCGGGCGCGCCAGTGTGACGAATGACGGGATCGTCATGTGAAGAAATTCACGAACTTTCCCGCGCGGCCCGGGCGCGCCCCGGCCCCGGGCCCCGCGAAGGGGCTCCGAGGCCGGTGGGAGTAAGCCCCGCAGCAGGTCAGCGGGCGTCACCGCCGGCCGCGCGGGCCGCGATGCTCCAGGCGATGCCGTCCAGGATGTCGTGCTCGCTGACGACGAGTTCCTCGGCGCCGGTGCGCTCCATGATCTCCAGCAGCTCCAGCGCCCCGGCGGCGATCACGTCCACCCGGCCCGGGTGCATCGACGGGATGGCCGCGCGCTGGTCGTGGGTCGAGGTCAGCAGCTCGCCCGCGATCTGCGCCACCCGGTCCCGGGGGATCCGGGAGTGGTGGATCGCCTCGGAGTCGTAGCCGGGCAGGTCCTGGGCGATCGCGGAGATCGTGGTGACCGTGCCGGCCAGGCCGACCAGGGTCGCCGCGCCCTTCAGCGGGACGACCTCCTCGGCGCGGTCCAGCTCGGCCCGGATGTGCTCCTTGGCCGCGGCGATCTGCTCGCCCGAGGGCAGCTCGGCGCCGTCGAAGTGCCGCTCGGTCAGCCGGACGCAGCCGAGGTCCACCGAGCGGGCCGCCTGCACGTCCGCACTGCCCAGGACGAACTCGGTGGAGCCGCCGCCCAGGTCGAAGACCAGGTACGGGGCGGGGAACTGGCCGCCGGTCAGCTCCTTGGTCGCGCCGACGAAGGAGAGGTGGGCCTCCTCCTCGCCGCTGACCACCTCGGGGCGCACCCCGAGGGCGTCGAACACGCCCTGGGCGTACTCCTCGCTGTTCTCGGCGTCCCGGGAGGCGCTGGTGGCGACGAAGCGCAGGTGCTCCGGGCCGACGCCGTACCCGGCGACGACCTCCGCGTACTGGCGGCAGGCGGCGAAGGTGCGCTCCAGCGCGTCCGGGTGGAGCCGGCCGGTGCGGTCGACGCCCTGGCCGAGCCGGTTGATCACCATCCGGCGGTCCAGGTCGGTGATCGCGCCGGTCTCCGGGTCGAGGTCGGCCACCAGCAGCCGGATCGAGTTGGTGCCGCAGTCGATCGCGGCGACCCGCGTCGTCGTCATTCCCCGGCCCCCTCGGCGTCGGCGGCCCGCTTCTTCGCGGCGCGCTCGGCGGTCTTCTGCTCCTTGGCGGCGATCACCGCGGCGTGGTCCTGCTCCTTGGCGCGGTTGCGCGCCACCCGCGCGCCGGCCTCCTCGACCTCGGCGGCGGAGACGCACGGGCCCTTGGCCCACCAGTCCTCCAGCATGCCGAGCGCCTCGTCGCCGAGCGGGTTGACGCCCGGTCCGGCCGCCAGCGAGTGGCCGGCCAGCACGTGCAGGCACTTGACCCGGTCCGGCATGCCGCCGGCGCTCGGGAAGCCCTCCAGCACCTCGATGGCGTCCCGGCGGGCGATGTAGTCCTCGTGCGCATTCTGGTAGGCCGCCGCCAGCTCCGGGTCCTCGGCCAGCCGGGCGCTCTGCTCCTTCATCACGCCGTCCGCCTCCAGGGTGCCGATCAGCGAGGCGGCCTTGGGGCAGGTCAGGTAGTAGAGCGTCGGGAACGGCGTGCCGTCCGGGAGCCGGGGGGCCGTCTCCACGACGTCGGGGTTGCCGCACGGGCAGCGGTGCGCCACCGCGCGCAGGCCGCGCGGGACGCGGCCGAGCTGGGCGGCGATGGCGGCGACGTCGGAGTCGGAGACGGTCGGGTGGTTCTCAGTGGTCATGGGGGGAGCTGTCTCCAGCGGAGGCGGTGGCGGGGGCGGTTGGAAGGGGCGCCGCGGGCGGCGCGGCGAGGGCGGCGGCGTCGGCGGCGTCCACCGAGCGCCAGAAGGCGGTGTACCAGGGCTGGGCGGCCTTCACCGGGCCCGGCGCGGCCGGGCCCGCGGCGGCGGTGCCGCCGGTGGGCTGCCCGGCGGCCGGACCGGCCGGCTCCACCGAGACGAACGGGGTCTCCCCCGGCAGCGCGTAGTGCAGCCGGGCCCGGGCCTGGGCCTTCACGTACTCCGGGTCCTGCCAGCGGGTCTTCTCCCGGCGCAGCTGCTCGACCTGCTGCCGGGCGTGCTCGGCCCGGGCGCGCTGCGCCGAGATCTCGGAGCGCTGGGAGACGAACTGCCGGGTCGGGTAGGCGAGGATCGCCACCAGCGAGCAGAGGACCAGGACGAGGACGGTCGCCCGGCTCGTGAACCGGGGCCGGGCGGCGAAGCCCGGGATCCTCCAGCCGGTCATCTCGCTGCCCCCTCCTGGTCCGCTCCTGCCGCCGCTCGGGCGTGAACGCCCGCCGGTCGTGACGGTGCCCCGCCGCCCACCCTACGGGGTGAACGGTCGGGGCACCGAGACGAGCGGTGTGTGTCCGCCCGCGCGCCTGCCGGGCCTACTGCTCGGCGGAGCGGAACCGCGGGAAGGCGCCGCGGCCGGCGTACTCGGCGGCGTCGTCGAGGATCTCCTCGATGCGCAGCAGCTGGTTGTACTTGGCGACGCGCTCGGAGCGGGCCGGGGCACCGGTCTTGATCTGGCCGCAGTTGGTGGCGACGGCCAGGTCGGCGATGGTGACGTCCTCGGTCTCGCCGGAGCGGTGCGACATCATGCAGCGGTAGCCGTTGCGCTGGGCCAGCTCGACGGCGTCCAGGGTCTCGGTCAGCGAACCGATCTGGTTGACCTTCACCAGCAGCGCGTTGGCGGTGCCGGTCTCGATGCCCTTGGCCAGGCGGGCCGGGTTGGTGACGAACAGGTCGTCGCCGACCAGCTGGACCTTGTCGCCCAGCTCGACGGTCATGGCCTTCCAGCCGTCCCAGTCGGACTCGTCCAGCGGGTCCTCGATGGAGACCAGCGGGTAGGCGGCGACCAGCTCGGCGTAGTACGCGATGAGCTCGGCGGCGGAGAGGGCCTTGCCCTCGAACTGGTAGGCGCCGTCCTTGTAGAACTCGGAGGCGGCGACGTCCAGGGCCAGCGCGATGTCGCGGCCGGGCACGTAGCCGGCCTTCTGGATGGCCTCGGTGATGAGGTCCAGCGCCTCGCGGTTGGAGGCCAGGTTCGGGGCGAAGCCGCCCTCGTCGCCGAGGCCGGTGGACAGGCCGCGCTCCTTCAGGACCGCCTTGAGGGTGTGGTAGACCTCGACGCCCCAGCGGACGGCCTCGGAGAAGGACTCCGCGCCGATCGGGGCGATCATGAACTCCTGGATGTCGACGTTGGAGTCCGCGTGCGAGCCGCCGTTGAGGATGTTCATCATCGGGACGGGCAGGACGTGCGCGTTCGGGCCGCCCAGGTAGCGGAACAGCGGCAGGTCGCTGGCCTCGGAGGCGGCGTGCGCGACGGCCAGCGAGACGCCCAGGATGGCGTTGGCGCCGAGCGAGGACTTGTCCGGGGTGGCGTCCAGGTCGAGCATGGCCTGGTCGATCAGGCGCTGCTCGGTGGCGTCGTAGCCGACCAGCTCCGGGCCGATCTGCTCGATGACGGCCAGGACGGCCTTCTCAACACCCTTGCCGAAGTAGCGGTTCTTGTCGCCGTCGCGCAGCTCCAGCGCCTCGAAGGCACCGGTCGAGGCACCCGACGGAACGGCGGCACGGCCGGTGCTGCCGTCGTCGAGGCCGACCTCGACCTCGACCGTGGGGTTGCCACGCGAGTCGAGGATCTCACGGGCTACGACGACATCGATGGACGGCACGAGGCATCTCCTATGGCGGAAGCAGGGTCCTGCTGACGGGGTGGTGGGGTCGGCGGGACGATTGCGGAGTCGTTACGACCAGAGCCTAACCGCACGGGCTCCCCGGGCCACGTCCACCTCGCTCCCGTCTCAGGGTGTGGCCCGGCTACCCACCGGTAATTCACCTGCCCGACCCGTGGGATGCACCCAGAAGCGGACGAAGGGGGCCGAACGACCCCCTCCGTCGCCGGGCGGTGCACGGGAGGAGCGGCGGGCCGGCGGACCGGGCCCGGCACGGCGTCAGCCGAGGTTCAGCACCTGGCCCGGGAGGATCAGGTCCGGGTTCTCGCCGACCGTGCCGCGGTTGCCGTCGTACAGCGCGGGCCAGCCGCCCCGGACGTCGTTGGCGGCGGCGATGGCCGACAGGGTGTCACCCGAGCGGACGGTGTAGCCGTGGCCGTCGGCCGCCGGGGCCGCCGGCTGGACCGCGGCGGGAGCGCCCTCGGCCGGGTGCGCGGCCGTGACGGGCGCGCCGTCCTGCGCGGACGCCCCGGTCGCGGTGGCGACGGGGGCACCGGTGGCGGTCGCGGGGGCCTCGGGGGCGGCCTGGGCGGCGGGCTCCTCGGGGGCGGCCTCGGCGGCGGGCGCCTCCTCGGCCTCCTCCGCACCGGCGGCGCTCGACGCCTCGGCCTCCTCCTGGGCGACCTTCGAGGCGGCGAACATCTCGTAGACGCGCGCGTGGCTGGTCCAGTACCAGGCACCGTCGTTCTGGTACCAGTACACCCGCGACTGCTCGTCCCAGCCGGCCTTGCCGGTGAAGACCGGCTGGGCGGGCCGCTCCTGCGCGGGCGCGGCCTGCTGGGACGGCTGCTGGGGCGCCGCGGCGGGCCGCTCGTTCGCGCCGCCCTTCTGGGCCTCGTTGGAGCGCTCGACCTGGGGCGGGGTGTTGTCCTTGACCAGGCCGGCCTTCTTGGAGCAGACCGGCCAGGCGCCGGGCCCCTGCGAGGCGAGCACCTTCTCGGCGACCGAGATCTGCTCCGCCTTGCTGGCCTCGTTGGCCTGCGGCGCGTAGGCGGTGCCCCCGAACGACTTCCAGGTGCTGGAGGCGAACTGCAGGCCGCCGTAGTAGCCGTTCCCCGTGTTGATGGACCAGTTGCCGCCGCTCTCGCACTGGGCGACGGCGTCCCAGGTGCTGACCGGGGCCGCGGAGGCGCCGGTGGCGGAGAGCAGGGGCAGGGCGAGTCCGACGCCCGTGACCCCGGCGACGGCGATGGCCTTCTCGGTCTGGGTGCGGCGACGGTGGCGGCCGGTTCCGACGAAGAGCATGGAGGTGTCCCTCTCCGTACGCCTGCGAGGTGAGCTGTCGGGTTCGGACCGGGAGGTGGCCCGGCCGCGTCGCGCGGAGACTTCCGCGTCTGCGGCTTCACCCCAAGCCGTGGGGACGGCAACAAACCTGGGTCCCCCGCCCCTGCCCATGGGTGCTGGTCGGCTTCCCGGCGGCGCGGCGGGCAGGATTCGGCGTACCGCGCTCGGGGTCCGCAGCTGCGAACTGAACCGGAGAGTAGACAAACCCCGAACCGATCACAAGCTCATATCGTCGGTATCACGCACGAATTACGGAGACCGTTCGATCGCCCACCAACGAGGGCCGTATGTCCGCTTTGATGATGGTTCAGGCGGATCGTTCTCACCCTCGTCCGACACGCCGTCAACGTGTCGCGGCGGCACGGGAACGGCATCGGGAGCATACGGATGGCTCGGCGGGGCCGACCCGGGCCTCACCCTCCCGGACCGGCCCCAGTCTGCTGCTCGGGGGTGAATTCCACGGGGAGTTCACGAAGTCCTCGCATAATCAGACCGCCGCGCCAGCGCAGATTCTCCGGACGCTCCGCCAGCGCGACGTCCGGCAGCCGGGAGAGCAGCGTCGCCAGCGCCGTCCGCCCCTCCAACCGGGCCAGCGGGGCGCCGATGCAGTAGTGGATGCCGTGGCCGAAGCCCAGGTGCGGATTGTCCGCCCGGGCCAGGTCCAGGGTGTTCTCGTCGGAGAACCGGGCCGGATCGCGGTCCGCCGCCGCGAGCACCACCAGCACCGGGTCGCCCACCGGGATGTCCACCCCGCCGATGGACAGCGGCCGGGTCGCGAACCGCCAGGTGGCCAGCTCCACCGGCCCGTCGTAGCGCAGCAGCTCCTCGATCCCGGTCTCCAGCAGCCCGCTCTCCCCGCGCGCCACCGACGCCTGCAGCAGCTCCCGCTGCCCCGGGTTGCGGAACAGCGCGTACATCCCGTTGCCGATCAGGTTGATGGTCGTCTCGAAGCCGGCGAAGAGCAGGATGAACGCCATCGCCGCCGCCTCGTTCTCGGTGAGGTGCTCGCCGTGGTCGCTCGCCCGGATCAGGCCCGAGATCAGGTCGTCCCCGAGGTCCGCCCGCTTGCGGTGGATCAGCTCCAGCAGGTACGAGCGCATCCGCTTGACCGCCCGGCCGACACCCCCGCGCGGACCGCCGCCGTGGCGGATCATCATGCCCGCCCAGTCCCGGAAGTCGTCCTGGTCCTCCGGCGGCACCCCCAGCAGGTCGCAGATCGCGTAGATCGGCAGCGGGAACGCGAACTCGTGGATCAGGTCCGCACTGCCCCGGGCCGCGAACCCGTCGATCAGCCGGTCGGTCAGCTGCTGCACCCGCGGCTCGAACTGCGCCACCCGGCGCGGCGTGAACGCCTTCGACACCAGCCGGCGCAGCCGGGTGTGGTCCGGCGGGTCGATGTTCAGCAGGTGCGTCATCAGCTCGGCCTGCCGCTCGCCCGGGATGCCGACCCGCCCGCTGCGGTGCGCCTGCTCGCTGTGGTGCGCCGGGTTCTTCGACAGCCGCCCGTCGGCCAGCGCCTGCCGGGCATCCGCGTACCGGGTCACCAGCCAGGCGTCGACCCCGCTGGGCAGCGTGGTGCGGTGCACCGGCGCGTGCTCGCGCAGCCACGCGTACGCCGGGTACGGGTCGGCGGCGAACTCCCATGTGAAGAGCGGCGGGCGGTCCGGGTGGTCGGGGTGGCCCGGGTGATCGGGCAGGCGGTGCGGGGTCGGGGGCACGGGCTGATCGGGCATGGCCCGACGGTATCCGGTGGACGGGACGCACGAGCGCGGAGTGACCCCGGGGTACGGCAGGCGTGAGCCTGGTCACCTGAGGGGTAATCCCTGTTGCGGAGGGTCAGGACCTGCCTACGATCCTCCGCAACATCGTCGTGGGCGCCGGTGCGGAGCCGCCCACAGGGAGGAGCCCACCCATGCGGGTAACCGGGGCAGTCGTGGTCATCGCGGTACTGGAGGGCGGGTCGGGCGCCGACCTCGCCCGCCGCTTCACCGCCGCGGGCGCCGTCGGTGTGCTCATCGCCGACCAGAAGCCCGGCATCGCCGAGGACCTCGCCGCCGAACTCGACCGGCCGGGCTGTCCCGTCGTCGGCGTCTGCGGCGACATCCACCGCCCCAGCGACGTCGCCGCCCTCGTCGACACCACCGAGAAGCACCTCGGCCCGATCGACCTGTTCTGCGTGGCCGGGCCCGGCGGCGAGCGCATCGTCTCGCTCGCCGACCTCCCCGCCCACCTCGACCTGGACCGCCTCGCCGAACTGCTCGCCCTGATCGGCGAGGCCATCGGCGAGGTCGTACCGCGCCGGCGCCGCGTCATCGAGGTGACGGCGGCCGTCTGAGGCCCCCGAACGGCTGCAGCCCGACCGGGCGGCTGCAGCCCGACCGCTACGGCTCCAGGCCCTCCGCCGCGCGCACCGCGTCCCGGTAACCGCGCGCCGCCGAGCGCAGCGCCGCGTCCACGTCCACCCCGGCGTCGTGCGCCCGCTGCGCCACCGCCAGCAGCAGCCGGCCCGCCGACTCCGCGGTCAGCTCCGCCGGCAGCTCGTACGGCTCGTCCGCCACGCCCGTGAAGCCCGCGCGCCGCACCCGCGAGACCAGCTTCGCCGCGTACGCCAGCGACGGCAGCCCCGCCGGGACGCCGTCCAGCACCGACTCGCGCTCCGACTTCTCGGCCGCCTTCAGCTCCTCCCAGTTCGCCTCCACCTCGGCCGCGCCCCGCGCCTCGGTGTCGCCGAACACGTGCGGGTGCCGGTAGACCAGCTTGTCGACGATGTCCCCCGCGACGTCGTCGATCGAGAACGGGTCCTCCGGGTGCTCCTCGGCGATCCGGGAGTGGAAGAACACCTGGAGCAGGACGTCGCCCAGCTCCTCGCGCAGCGTGCCGCGGTCCCCGTCCTCGATCGCCTCGACCAGCTCGAAGGCCTCCTCCACCAGGTACTTCACCAGGCTGGCATGGGTCTGCTCGGCGTCCCACGGACAACCCCCCGGCGAGCGCAGCCGGTCCATCACCGACGCCAGGTCCAGCAGCCGCGCCCCCGGCAGGTCGTACGAACCCGGCAGCACCTCCAGCTCCGGGACCGCCCCCGTCTGCTCCACCGCCAGCCGCGCCAGCGCCACCGTCAGCCCGGGATCGCCGTCCGCGCCGCCCAGCCAGACCGTCGTGCCGGAGGCGGGCGGGGCCGTCTCGGCCGTCTCCGAGGGTGCGAAGGGCGCGGAGGGCGCGGAGGGTGCAGAGGGCGCGGACGTGCCGGTCAGCAGCCGGGCCAGGGCCGGCGCCGAGGACTCCGGCACCACCTCCACCACGACCCCCGCCTGCCGCACCGCCGCCAGCTGCGGATGCTCCGCGTCCCCCACCAGCACCCGGTCGGCCCCGCGCAACGCCTCCCAGGCCGGCCAGGACAGCAGCCCGGGCGCCACCCGATGGGTCGTGGTGAGCAGGATCAGCTTCGCGCCCGCGGCGCCGGTGGAGGTCGTCACCCCGGTGAACTTACCCGGCCGCCGACGCGGGCCAGGCATGATGGACGCGGTGCACGTCCGCGGAACAGCGCGGTGCACGTCCGCGGAACACGGGGCAGGAGGTCCGGATGACGCCCTTCGGGCAGGGGCGCGACGGCCTCGCCAACGCACGGCTCCACACCGGCAGCCCGTCCAAGACCCTGCGCTCCCACGCGGTCGGCGCCTGCCGCTGGTGCGGCGCCGCCATCGAGTGGTTCGACCGGCACGACGGCGGGCGCATCCCGCTCACCCCGATGGAGTTCCCGCAGTCCCAGATCCCCCGCCGCTACCGCTGGGCCGTCGACGGCGGCGTGGCCCGCCCCGGCTCCTACGGCCGCCTCGACCAGTACTGCCGCCTCGCGCACCCCGTCATCTGCCCCGCCGCCGACCACGAGGACCTCGACGAACGGCTCCGCCCGCTCGTCCAGGCCCTCGGCGTACGGATGCGCGGCCTCATCGACAACGGCCGGTTCACCCCCCAGGCCGAGGACGGGCCCGCCACCGAGGAGGCCGTCCAGGACGACGAACCCGCCCTCCTCGCCGACGCCCCGCCCATCCGGCACGTCCTCGCCTACAGCGGCCGGCTCCGGCTCGCCCCCGGCCCGATGGCCGACCTGCGCTGCGTCGCCCTCGACGAGGACACCGGCGAGCGCTGCGACCGCGGCGTCTTCGACCCCGACGAGGGCCAGTGGGAGCAGCTGCCCATCCCCGCCCCCGCCCGACGCCGCCGACTGGCCACCTACCGCGGCTCCATGTGGGTCTGGGAACTCAAGCCGCTCGCCTACCTGGAGGCCCTGCGCTGGCTGCGCCAGCACTGCCCCGTCCACCACGACACCGACGCGCCCGACGCCGTCGCCGTCGAGTACGTCGACTTCGCCACCGACCGGCACGCCCCGTTCATCACCCACACCCGGCCCGCCGGCTACGCCCCGCCCGCCCCGGCGGCGGGCCCGGGCGCCCCCGCCGCGGGCAAGGCACCGGCGGTGCCCGGCGCACCGGGGGTGCCCGGCGCACCGGGGGTGCCCGGCGAACTGCGGCGCACCCAGTGCGCCGGCCGGGACTGCCACAACGCCACCGTCGTCGCGGTCGCCCCCGGCTGGCTCTGCTACAAGTGCACCGCCCTCGCCAAACGCCGCGCCGCCACCCACCGCCGCCGCCAGGGCACACCGGGACCGGGCTGACGCCGGGCGCCCTGTCCCCGCCCCCTGGCCGTCCCCGGCCGTCCCATCAGTCGAGCGCCGGGAACCACGGCGGGGTGTCCGGCAGCAGGACGGAACGCCGGGCGTCCCAGGTGCCGTAGCGCGGGTTGATGCGCAGGTGGAGGGCCCCGGCCGCGTCGGCGAGCGCCGCGCGGACGGCCGCGTCGCCGACCGGGGTGCCCGCATCCGGGCCGGTCGCGTCGACCAGCCGGCGGATGCCGAGCTGCTGGCGGAGGTGGTCGTCGATGCCGGACGCCGGGATGCCCTGCCGGGCGAGCGCCGCCGCCAGCTGCTCCGGGCCGCCGTGGCGCAGCCCCTCGGCGGCCCGGACGGCCGCCACCTCGGCGTCCGTGACCACGAGCCCGCGGTCCGCCGCGGCCCGGGCCACCACCGCGTCGAGGACGAGTTCCGCGACCGCCCGCCGGGCCAGCCCGTCCGGCTGCGCCCGCGCGTCCGCCGAACCCCCGCCCGCCGCGTGCCGCAACTGCGCCACCCGCGCCTCCACCGCCCCGACCGGGACCCGCCGGCCGTCCAGCACCACCGCCGTCCCGCCCGACAGCCCCCCGCCCGCACACCCGGCCAGGACCGCGGCGGCCAGGACGGCACCCGCAACTGCTGCGGCGACGGTACGACGGCGCATGGCGGGCCTCCGGATCACGTGCGACGGGTCGTTTCCCGAGGCTAGGGCGTGTCCGACGATTCCCGTCGGATCAGCGCGCGGCTCCCCCGGGGTCCGTCCGCACGGGGGACGCCGACGGCGTCAACCCCGACGATCGTCCAGGTCGCGGCCCGACTTTGGGGTCGGGTCGCACGGCCCGCCGCTTCGTACGGTCGGTGGCCATGACGAACACGACCAGGACCCCCGAGGGCAGGGCCACCGGGCGGACGAACGACGGCAGGCCACCGGGCAGCGGCGCGGGAGCGGGCCGGGGCCCCGGGGCGCGGACGGCCGGGGCGGTGGCCCTGCTCGCGGCGGGCGCCGGGGCGGTCGGACTGCTGGTGCCGGACGGCCGCGGCGCGGACGGAAACGGCCCACTGGAGGTGACCCGCGGGTGGTCCGCCGAGGCGTACCGCTCGGCGGTCGGGGCGGTCGCCGACGCCCCGCACTGGGTGGCCCCGTTGACCGGACCCGCGACCGAGGCCGGCCTGCTCGTCCTCGGCCTGCTGCTGGTACTCACCTGGTGGCGCGGACGGCGCCACCGCTCCCCCGCCCTGGTCGCTGGCGTCCTGCTGACCGGCCTCGGCACCGTGCTCGCCTACGGGACGAGCGAGGCGCTGAAGCTGCTCGTGGCCGAGGAACGGCCGTGCCGGGCCCTGCGCGGCGAACCGGCCGGGGCCGGAGCCCCGGGCCCGGTCGGCGGCGGGCTGCCGGAGGTCTCCGCGTGCCCGCCGGTCGGCGACTGGTCGTTCCCCAGCAACCACGCCACCCTCGCCGTCGGGCTGGCGGTCGGCCTGGCACTGCTGCGCCCCCGGTCGGCCCTGGTCGTGCTGCCGGTCGGCGCCGCCACGGCCGCCCTGCGGGTCGCCGCTGGCGTCCACTACCCGCACGACGTGCTCGCGGGCGCCGTCCTCGGCGGCACGGTGACCGCGGCCGTCCTGCTCGCCCTGCTGCCGCTCGCCACCGGCCCGGTGGCCGCGGCGGGCGGCCTGCCCGTGGTCGGCCCGCTGCTGCTCGCCCCGTCAGCGGCCGTCCGCGGCCGGCGCGGTGAGCCCGGCCTCGTGCGCCAGGACGGCCGCGGCCGCCCGGTTGGCCACCCCGAGGCGGGCCAGTACGGAACTCACATGGGCCTTCACGGTGCCCTCCACCACCCCGATCCGGCGGGCGATCTGGCCGTTGGACAGCCCGCCGGCCAGCAGCGCCAGCACCTCGCGTTCCCGGGCGGTGAGGGCGGCCACCCGGTCCCGGGCGGCGTTGCGGCGCCCGGCCGGCCCGCCGGCCCCGCTCGCCGCGAGGTGGGCGACCACCCGGGCCGCGACCTTGGGTGACAGGTAGGCGGCGCCGTCCGCGACCGCCCGGACACCCGCGATCAGTTCCTCCGGCTCACCGGACTTGATCAGGAACCCGTTGGCGCCGCCGCCGAGGGCCCGCAGGATGTAGTCGTCCTCGCCGAAGGTCGTCAGCATGACGATCCCGGTCGGGGTGCCGGTCCGGCGGATCTCGGCGGCGGCGGCGATGCCGTCCGTCCCGGGCATCCGGATGTCGAGCACGGCGACGTCCGGCCGGTGGCTGCGGACCAGTTCGACCGCGGCCCGCCCGTCACCCGCCTCCGCGACGATCTCGATCCCCGGGTCGGTGGCCAGCACCGCGCGCACCCCGGCCCGCACCAGCGGCTCGTCGTCGGCGATCAGCACCCGGATGGGGGCGGTCGGCCCGTTCATCGTCCTCCTCCGTCGGTCCGCCCGGGCGCACGGCCCGTTCCGTTCGGCCGGTGCGGATCATCCGACCAGCATGTCCTTCGAGACCAGCCGCCCGTCCCGGAAGCAGAGCCGGTACGCATCGCCCGAGCGGTCGACGAACAGCTCGGCCGCGATCGCGTAGTACTCGCACACCAGCCCCTCCCCCTCCCCTTCCCCCGGCCCGACCGGCCCGACCGGCCCGCGGCGCGGCAGTCGACGGTCCGGCAGGACGTGCTCCACCGCCGCCCGTTCCTGCCCCACTCGCAGCGACGCGTAGCCCACCGGATCCAGCACCGAGCGGCCGGTCTCGTACAGCAGCCATCCTCGCAGCACCACCGTCAGCACCACGGCGGTGGCCAGCGGCACCAGCAGGACGGCGGCGAGCGTGCGGCCCACCCGACGGCGACGGGCCCGGTGCAGGGCGCGGGTCTCGACGGCGACGGGGCGGGCCGGGTGGGCCGGGTGGCCTCCCGCGGCCTGGGTGACGGGGTGCGCGGCCGGGCGGCTGCACGGAAGGCGGGCGACCACCTCGAAGCCGCCGTCGGGCGTCGGGCCGTGCGTACAGGTACCGCCGGTCAGCCGGGCCCGTTCGGCCAGGCCGAGCAGCCCGCGTCCGCCGGTCCGCCCGCGACCGCCGCCCGGATCGCCACTCGGTTCGCCGCTCGGACCGCGGCCCCGTTCGCCGCTCGGTTCGTTGGTCGGTTCGTTGGCGACGCGGACACGGACGCCGTCCGGCCCGTACGCCAGCCCGACGTCCACCCGCGCCCGCGGTGCGTACTTGGCGGCATTGGTCAACGCCTCCTGCACCACCCGGTACGCGGCGTGCTCGACGGCCCGCGGCAGGAGCCCGTCCGGTTCACCCGTCACACGCAGCCGGACGTCCAGGCCCGCCGCCCCGGCCTCCGCCACCAACTGCGGCACGTCCGCGTCCGCCGGGCCGCTCCCTGCGGTGTCGAACCCATCGGTTCCGTCGGTGCCGTCCGCCTCGTCCGGCTCGTCCCGCAGGACGCCGATCACCTCGCCGAGCCGTTCGACGGCGGCAGCGGCACCCGCCCGGATCTCCTGCGCGGCCTCCCGGTGCGGCGCCGCAAGCCCCGGTGCCAGCTTCAACGCACCCGCGCGCAGGGCGATCAGGCTCAGGTCGTGCCCGAGCGCGTCGTGCATGTCCCGGGCGATCCGGGCCCGCTCCCGCAACCGGGCCTGCTCCGCCACCCACCGCTGCTCGCGCTCCAGGTGCTCGGCCCGCTCCCAACCGGCCCGCACCAACTCCCGCGACAACCGCAGGAACCGGCCCAGCAGCCACGGGCCCATCGCCGTGCACACCACCAGCACCACGAACTTCGTGCCCAGCGCGATCCACTCCGGCACCACCAGCGCCGCCAACACCCCCACAGCGACCAGCCCCGCGAACACCGCCACCGCCGCCCGGGCCCGCCCGAGCCGCCACCCCGCCAGGAACGCCGCCGCCATCGCGAACAGCCCCCACCACAGGCTCACCACCCCGGCCGCAGCCGCCGCCGACGCCACCGCCGGCAGCCCCCACTCCGGGGACCGCCCCACTCTCCGCATACGCACCCCCCGACTCTACGGAGCCGCGGCACCGCCCCGGATCTGCCGAAAGTCATGCCCGGGGCAGCGTCCCCCACCGGACGCGCCCCCTCCGAAGGCTCGCGCCCGCGCGAGACGTCGACCGGCCCGACTTCTCGCACAACCGCCACGACGCCGACGAGAACGAGAACGGGACAAATCCGTGTCCCTCACCACCACCGCCCGCCGTACCGGTCGCTCCGCCGCCCTTCACAGCGGCAGCCGGCGACCTCCGGGCATGGCGGATCCGCCCGCCCAGGCCACCCGGGGGGCGAAACAGGACGGCGGCCCCAGGCACCCGTGCCTGAGACCGCCGTCCGCTGAGCCCCAGCGCCCCTACCGCTTCGCCGCCCCCGCCAGGTCGTCGAACATCGTCGACAGGAACTCGCTGCACCACCCCAGCAGTTCGCGCCCCACCAGCGGCTTGCCGCCGATCCGTCCGGTGCTCGGCCGCGGCACCAGCACCTGCTGGGCGGCGGCCTTGACCTGGCTGCGCGGGTAGAGCCGGTTCAGCCGCAGCTGCTGCGACTCCCGCAGCTCGACCGGACCGAAGCGGACGTTGGCCCCCTGCAGCGTGATGTCGGAGATCCCGCAGCGCCGGGCGAACAGCCGCAGCGCCGCCACCAGCAGCAGGTTCTCCACCGGCTCGGGCAGCTTGCCGTACCGGTCGACGAGTTCGTCGCGGACCTGCTGGATGTCCTCCTCCGAGTTCACCGCGGCGATCGAGCGGTACGCCTGGAGCCGGAGCCGCTCGCCGGGCGCGTAGTCGTGCGGCACGTGGGCGTCGACCGGCAGCTCGATCTTGACCTCCAGCGGCTCCTCCTCCGGCTCGCCGCCGTTCGCCAGAGACTCGCGGAACTCGGCCACCGCCTCGCCGACCATCCGCATGTAGAGGTCGAAGCCGACGCCGGCGATGTGCCCGGACTGCTCGCCGCCGAGCAGGTTGCCCGCCCCGCGGATCTCCAGGTCCTTCATCGCGACGTACATGCCGGCGCCCATCTCGGTGTGCTGGGCGATGGTGGCCAGCCGCTCGTGGGCGGTCTCGGTGAGCGGCTTCTCCGGCGGGTAGAGCATGTACGCGTAGCCGCGTTCCCGGCCGCGCCCGACCCGGCCGCGCAGCTGGTGCAGCTGGGAGAGGCCGAAGGTGTCACCGCGTTCGACGATCAGGGTGTTGGCGTTGGAGATGTCGATGCCCGACTCCACGATCGTGGTGGAGACCAGGACGTCGAACTCCTTCTCCCAGAAGTCGACGACGACCTTCTCCAGCTGGGTCTCGCCCATCTGGCCGTGCGCGGTGGCGACCCGCGCCTCGGGCACGAGCTCCTTGAGCCGGGCCGCCGCCCTGTCGATCGACTCGACGCGGTTGTGGATGTAGAACACCTGGCCCTCGCGCAGGAGTTCGCGCCGGATCGCGGCCGAGATCTGCTTCTCGTCGTACGGGCCGACGAAGGTGAGCACCGGGTGCCGCTCCTCCGGCGGGGTGGTGATGGTGGACATCTCGCGGATGCCGGTGACGGCCATCTCCAGGGTGCGCGGGATCGGGGTCGCCGACATGGTCAGCACGTCGACGTTGGCCCGCAGCTTCTTCAGCTGCTCCTTGTGCTCGACGCCGAAGCGCTGCTCCTCGTCGACGATGACGAGGCCGAGGTCCTTGAAGCGGGTCTCCGAGGAGAACAGTCGGTGGGTGCCGATGACGACGTCCACCGAGCCCTCGAACAGCCCCTCCAGCACGGCCTTCGCCTCGCCGTCGGTCTGGAAGCGGGAGAGCGCCCGCACCGCGACCGGGAAGTTGGCGTACCGCTCGGCGAAGGTGGAGAAGTGCTGCTGGACCAGCAGCGTGGTCGGCACCAGGACGGCCACCTGCTTGCCGTCCTGCACCGCCTTGAAGGCCGCCCGGACGGCGATCTCGGTCTTGCCGTAGCCGACGTCGCCGCAGATCAGCCGGTCCATCGGGACGGACTTCTCCATGTCCGACTTGACCTCGGCGATGGTGGTCAGCTGGTCGGGCGTCTCCGCGTACGGGAAGGCGTCCTCCAGTTCGCGCTGCCACGGGGTGTCCGGCCCGAAGGTGTGCCCGGGGGCGGCCATCCGCGCCGAGTAGAGCTTGATCAGGTCCGCGGCGATCTCCTTGACCGCCTTCTTGGCCCGCTGCTTGGTCTTCGCCCAGTCGGCGCCGCCGAGCCGGTGCAGCGTGGGAGCCTCGCCGCCGACGTACTTGGTGACCTGGTCGAGCTGGTCGGTCGGCACGAAGAGCCGGTCGCCGGGGTGGCCGCGCTTGGCCGGGGCGTACTCCAGCACCAGGTACTCGCGGGTCGCGCCCTGCACGGTGCGCTGCACCATCTCGACGTACCGGCCGACGCCGTGCGCCTCGTGGACGACGTAGTCGCCGGCCGCCAGCGCCAGCGGGTCGATGGCGTTGCGCCGCCGGGACGGCATCCGCCGCATGTCCTTGGTGGAGGACTTCTGGCCGGAGAGGTCGGTCTCGGTGATGACCGTGAGCTTGAGATGCGGGTCGACGAAGCCGTGCTCGATCGAGCCGCAGGAGACGTGGACGACGTCCCGGGTGGGTGCCTCGGCCAGGTCCGCGACCAGGCGTGCCGGGATGCCCTCGTTGCCGAGCACCTCGGCGAGCCGGCTGGCGGGGCCGTGGCCCTCGGTCACCATGACGACCCGCCAGTCGGCGGCCAGCCGCTCCTTGGCGTCGGCGATGGCCCGCGCGGTGTCGCCCCGGTACGCCTCGACGGCGTGCATGCCGAGGGTGAGGGTGTTGGCGTCGAACTCCAGCACCTCGCTGACCGAGGCGTCGCTGGTCGCGAACGGGCTGACCGACCACCAGGGCAGGCCGATCTCGGCGGCGTGCTCCCGGACGTCGGCCAGCGAGCGCAGCGAGGCGGCGGAGACGTCGATCGCCTCCAGGTCGATCGGCCGGTCGCCGCCGGCCGCCGCCGCCACCCAGGAGGCGTGCAGGAACTCCTGGCTGGTCGCCACCAGGTCGGCGGCCCGGGTGCGGACCCGCTCCGGGTCGCAGACCACCGCGACCGAGCCGACCGGCAGCACGTCCAGCAGCAGCTCCATGTCGTCGACCAGGACGGGCGCCAGCGACTCCATGCCCTCGACCGCGATGCCCTCGGCGATCTTGTCCAGGATCTCGGCCAGGCCGGGGTGTTCGGCGGCCAGTTCGGCGGCGCGGGCGCGGACCTCGTCGGTGAGCAGCAGCTCGCGGCAGGGCGGGGCCCAGAGGCCGTGGTCGGCGATCTCCAGCGAGCGCTGGTCGGCGACCTTGAAGTAGCGGATCTCCTCGACGTCGTCGCCCCAGAACTCCACCCGCAGCGGGTGCTCCTCGGTCGGCGGGAAGACGTCCAGGATGCCGCCGCGCACCGCGAACTCGCCGCGCTTCTCGACGAGTTCGACCCGCGAGTAGGCGGCGGCCGACAGCCGGCGGGCCACCTCCTCCAGGTCGTGCGACTCGCCCCGCTGCACGGCCACCGGCTCCAGTTCGGCGAGGCCCTTCACCTGGGGCTGCAGCACCGAGCGCACCGGTGCCACGATCACCTGCACCGGTCCCGCCGCCGGGTCCTCGGCCCGCGGGTGGACGATCCGGCGCAGAACGGCCAGCCGGCGGCCGACGGTGTCCGAGCGGGGCGACAGCCGCTCGTGCGGCAGCGTCTCCCACGCCGGG
The DNA here is from genome assembly GCF_053610105.1 of Kitasatospora sp. NPDC054939. Lineage (NCBI taxonomy): Bacteria > Bacillati > Actinomycetota > Actinomycetes > Kitasatosporales > Streptomycetaceae > Kitasatospora > Kitasatospora sp. NPDC054939. The sequence continues at coordinate 22,208 of NZ_JBSGXP010000117.1, forward strand.
TACTCGGCCACCGCGTCGGGCGGCAGCAGGGAGCGCAGCGAGGCGGCCAGGTCCTCCGCCTCGCGGCCGGTGGCGGTCACCGCGAGGACCGGCCGGCCGCGCTCCCCGACCGAGCGGGCGGCCAGCGCCCGGGCCAGCGCGGCGACGGCGAACGGCCGGGCGGCGGGCGGTCCGACCAGGTCGAGGTGGCGGCGGCCCCCGGCCGCGGCTCCGGTGGCGGTCGCGGCCTCGATCGCCTCGGCGACGGCCGCGTCGCGCGCGACGACATCGAGCAGTCCGGTCAGGCTCATGTGGAGTCTCTTCTTCGTCCCGTGGCTGGAGCTGCCCCCGGGCACCAGAGGCCGGCCGGGCAACGCGAACGGCCCGGCACGCCGAGCGGCCGGGGGTCTCCAGCCTACGCCGCGCCGACGACCCTCACGCGGCGCACGCCCCGGGCTGGGCCGATACGGGGACGAAGCACGGGCGAACTCCCGGCCGCCCCGGCTCCGCGATCCGCCACGAACTGGACATACTCCTGTCACTGCCCGTCCATGGAGATCGCGCACCATGGTGAATGTGCCCGCCGCACCCAACCGTGGGGGATGGCTGCGGGGGCGCAAGCCGCACACCCGATGGGGGTCGGGGGTGCGAGGCGTGGGCGACCCTGGGTGGGGGCGCCCGCCCAAGCGCCGGGAACCGTGGCGCCCTTTCCTGGAGGGCGCCACGGGTCTCGGCCTCTTCGCGTTCCGGCCCGCCGCCCGGGCCCTGCACGCGGCCGTCCCGGGGGCCGCAACTCCCGTACCCCGGACGCAATCCCGGGAAAGCCCCCGCACACCCGGCCCGCTCCCTACCCTGTTGTGAAGACCGTGTGGGGGCGCCCCGGAGGGGACGCGGGGGCGCCGCGATGGAGGGGGTACTTCGTCATGCGCGTTGTCATTGCGGGTCAGGGCTACGTGGGTCTGCCACTGGCGGTCCGCGCGGCCGAGGTGGGCCACCGGGTGATCGGCTACGACGTCGACGAGCGCCGCATCAAGCGGCTCGCGGTCGGCGAGTCGTACGTCGAGGACATCCCCGCCGAGCGGCTGCGGCCCCTGCTGGAGAGCGGCGCGTACCTGCCGTCCGCGGACCCGGCCGACGTGGCCGGGTTCGACATCGCGGTGATCACCGTGCCGACCCCGCTGCGGGACGGGGTGCCCGACCTGTCGTTCATCGAGGCGTCGGCGGCCCTGCTCGCCCAGCACCTGCGGCCGGGGGCGACCGTGGTGCTGGAGTCCACCACCTACCCGGGCACCACCGAGGAGCTCCTCGCACCGCTGCTGGAGGAGGGCTCCGGCCTGACCGCGGGGCGGGACTTCCACCTCGGCTACAGCCCCGAGCGGATCGACCCGGGCAACCCGCAGTGGCGGCTGGAGAACACCCCCAAGGTGGTCTCCGGCATCGACCCGGCGGCGCTGGCGGCGGTCGAGGGCTTCTACGGGCAGTTGGTCGAGCGGACCGTCCCGGTCTCCTCCTGCAAGGAGGCCGAGCTGACCAAGCTGCTGGAGAACACCTTCCGGCACGTCAACATCGCGCTGGTCAACGAGCTGGCGATGTTCGCGCACGACCTCGGCATCGACGTCTGGGAGGCGATCGACGCCGCCTCGACCAAGCCGTTCGGCTACCTGCGCTTCACCCCGGGCCCGGGGGTCGGCGGGCACTGCCTGCCGATCGACCCGTCCTACCTGTCCTGGCGGGTGGAGCGGGCGCTCGGCCAGTCCTTCCGCTTCGTGGAGCTGGCGAACGACGTCAACAGCCACATGCCCGACTACGTGGTCCGCCGGCTGACCGAGGCGCTCAACGACCGGCAGCGCTCGGTGAAGGGCTCGCGGGTGCTGCTGCTCGGGCTGGCGTACAAGAAGAACACCGGGGACGCCCGCGAGACCCCGGCGGCCCGGGTGGCCGAGCTGCTGACGCGGATGGGCGCCGAGGTGCGGGCCGCCGACCCGCACGTGGTGGTCGGCGTGCACGTGCCGGAGCCGGTGCTCCCCGGCCAGCGGGCCGCCGAGCAGGACCCGCACGGCGACCCCTTCGCGGCCGTCCGCCGGGTGGAGGCGACGCCCGAGGAGCTCGCGGCGGCGGACGCGGTGGTGCTGCTCGCCGACCACGACGACTTCGACTACGACGCCGTCACCGCGCACGCCCGCTACGTGCTGGACTGCCGGCGCCGGCTCTCGGGCGCGGCGGTCGAGGTGCTCTGAGCCGCCCGCGGCCCCGCGGGGGTTGCGACTGGCTCGGACACCGGAAGGCCCCGGCCGCCGCACCCCGGACGGGGCGGGGCGGCCGGGGCCTTCCCGGTCGGACGGGACAGGTCGGCTGGATCAGGTCGCGCGGATCAGGTCGGACGGATCAGGTCGGACGGATCAGGTCCGCCGGTAGCCCACGGTGTTCGGGGTGGCGTAGTCGACGCCGTCGTCCACGATCACGATCTTCGGGATGATCTTGGTCTCGGCCGCGGGGCCCTCGGCGCCCTCCGGGCCGTCCGTCTCCCCGTCGGCCGGACGGACCGGACCGGTGCGCAGCGGGGCGCCGGGCGGCGGCGCGGTGGGCCGGGGCGGGAGGGCCGCGTCACCGTCGGCGGCGGGGACGGGGACGGCCCGCAGCACGGTGGTCGCCGTCTCGGACGGCGAGGGGGCCGGCTCCGGCGCGGTGGGGAGGTCCTTGCGCAGGTTCGCCACCGCGATCTCCCCGGTGTCCGCGTCCGGGTCCACCACGGGCGCGGCGGGAGCGGCAGCAGCAGAGGCAGCGGCGGGAGCGGCCTGGACAGCGGGAGCGGCCGCCACGGCCTGCGCCTCGGCCTCCGCGGGCTCGATGGCGCCGACCGCCGCGCCGGTGAGCGAGGCCAGCGTGCCCTTGATGTGGTCGAGGTGCTTCTGCACGGTCTGGTACCGGACGGCGAACTCGCGCTGCTCGGCCTCGCTCTCCGCGGTGATCCGGTCGGCCTCGCGCCGGGCCTGCTCGATCAGCTGGTCGGCGCGGGCCTGGGCCTCGGCGTCGGACTGCTTGATCTGCCCGAGCACGGTCTCCCGGAACTGCTCGGCCTCCCGCAGCCGGCGCTCGGCGGTGGCGGCGATCTCGGCGTCGGCGGCGTCGGCATCGGCCTGCTCGTCGGCGAACATCTCGTCCGCGTTCCGGCGCAGCTCGGCCAGCTTGGCCTCGGCCTGCTCGGACGCCTCCGCCGCCGCGACCCGCACCTTGGCGGCGTACGCGGTGGCGCCGTCGCGGGTGGTCCGGGACTCCCGGTCGGCGTCGGCGCGCAGCTTCTCGGCCTCGGCGCGGGTGCGCTCCTCGGTGCGGCGGGCGTACTGGTCGGCCTCGGCGCGGGCGGTGGCGGCGAACTCCGTCGCCCCGCCGGCCAGCGCCTGCCCGGCGTCGTACACCTCGTCGCGGAGGTCCTCGGCGTGCCGCTCGGCCTTCTCGCGGACGGCGCGGGCCTCGTTCTCGGCCATCGCGGCGAGGGCGGACGCCTGGTCGCTCAGCACGTCGTAGTCGGGCGCGGGGGCGTCCTCGGCGGAGCGGACGATCTCGGCGAGGCGGCGCTCCATCTCGCGGATGCCGGCGCCGAGCACGCTGAGCCGTTCCCAGGCCTCGTCACGCTGGGCGGTCAGCCCGTGCAGGGTGCGGTCGACCTGCTCGGGCGCGTAGCCGCGTCGGGCAACGGTGAAGCCGTACTGAGAAGCGGCGTCGCTCATGGGCTCTCTTCTTCCCCTCGGTGTCGCGGGCTGCGGAGCCCAGGAATTCGGTCGGATCGGACGGTCGGACGGCCGCGCGGGGACGCGGTCGCCACACCCCTACCCGCCCGGGCGGTGAGCACAGCACGCGGGCGGATCGGAACGCGACGAGACGGGCCGGTCAGCCCATCCTCTTGACCTATTTTGCGCAGATCGTGGCAAAACCCCAACGAGGCAGAGCCGCAGCGGTATGGCGAAGGGGTCGTCCCGGAGACCGGCACGACCCCTTTCACCTGCGGAGTTCCCTGGGATTCCACGGAGTTCCGCGGGCGCGCGGGCTTCCGCGGGTTCCGCGGGTTCCGCGACGGTCCGCTACAGCAGACCGTCCCAGAACTGCTCCAGCAGGACGGCCCACCAGGAGTCCGCCGACTGCAGGGCCGCCGGGTCGATCGCGGCGAGCTGGGCCTGGAAGTCGGTCGTCCAGCGACCGGCCTGGTCAGGCGTCAGCCCGTACCGGAGCCGCCACATCCGGCCGAGCAGGGCCATCGAGCGGACGAACTCCGGCACACCGCTGTTGACGAACCGCGGACCCTCGCCGGTTCCCTCCAGGTCGACCGCGACCACGTGGGCGGTGCCGTACTGGACGCACAGCTGCCGGCCGTAGTCGTTGCCGAGCACCAGGTAGCCGCCGAAGTCCGGGCCGCCGGGCAGGCCGCGCTCGGCGGCCAGCTCGGCGAGCGTCGGGATCGGGCGGCCCTCCTGGGCCTGGGCCCAGAAGAACGGTCCGAAGTCGCGCGGCAGGCCGGCCCACATCAGGGTCTGCGCCACCGGCTCCGGGACGCCCTGGCGGGAGACGGCCCGCTGCTCGAAGCGGAACACGTTCGGGCCGAACGACTGGCCGAGCTCCTGCGAGAGCTGCTGCGGGGGCAGCGGCGGCAGCGCCGGGACGCTGCCCGGCGGGGGCAGCGGCACCCGGACCGGGCGGGCCCGCCGGGCCCCGGAGGCGAGCTGGTGCAGTTCGTCCAGGTGGTCCAGCAGCTGGGCCATACCGGCCTGGCGGGACTGCTGGTCCCGGCCGTACGGGGCGGTGCTGGTGCGCCGGACGTTCGGCCAGGACGCCTTGATCATCCGGTCGCAGTAGCCACCCGGCAGGTCGCAGCACTCCAGCTCGGTGTAGAGCTCCAACACCTGCTCCGGCGGCACGTTCAGCCGGCGCAGGTCCTGGAGGATCTTCCACTCGGGGTGCGGGGTGCCGGGCTCGCTGCGGTGCAGCAGCTTCTGCTCCGAGCCGTCCGGGCCCCGGTAGCTGAGCGCGGCCATGTAGCCCGGCCCCACCACGGGCACGCCGGGCGGCACCGGGGCGCCGGGCGGCGGCCCGGGGACGGGCGCGGGCGGCACGGCCTGCGCCGCCGCGGGCGGGACGGCGGGCCCGGGCGCGCCCGGGTAGCCGTAGCCGCCGCCGGGCGCGACGGGCGCTCCCGGACCGGGCGGCGGCGGAACGGCCGGACCGCCGGACGGCGGCGTGCCGGGGTCGGCGGGCGCTCCCGGACCGCCGGGAGCCGCCAGGTCGACGGCACTGGCCAGCTGGGTGCGCTCGTACGCCACCTGGGCGGCGGGCGCGGGGGCGGGCGGTGCGGCCGGGGCGGGCGCCGGGGCCTCGCCGGCCCGCAGGCCGGCGGGTGCCGGGGGCGGCGGGCTGCTGCCCGCGTTGCGGCCGCCGCCGGCAGCGGGCGCACCGCCGC
>NZ_JBSGXP010000118.1:0-27385 GCF_053610105.1 Kitasatospora sp. NPDC054939
CCTCACGCAGGTCGCAGGAGCCCGGGTCCCCGGTCGCCGACCGCGACACCCGCTCCTGCTTCCAGGCGGTGACCAACGGCTCGATCAAGGCCCACCGCCCGTCGGACAAGTCTGTTGAGTACGGCATCCGTTCCATACCTCGACCCCATCATGCACACGACATGCGAGTCAGTCCGAATGCCTCCGTACCCACGAACGGGCGACACCAGATCATCCAGAAACGGACTTAACGTCCTCTCATGGGTGGCGGCCCCGAAGAGAACGGCCTGCGGGTCGATGCCCAGATCGAGGTTGCGTGCAGCGATCCATTCGAGGAGTTGCCCTGCAACGTCGTGGACTGCTCGCAGATGGGCGACCAGGCGTGGCGGAGCGTCAAGGTCGCGAAGCAGTTCGGCTGCTTCGATTGGCAGTGGACGCAGCGGGGGCTGGCCGGTGTCCTGAAGGGCGATCGACAGTACTCGCGAGGTCCTCACCGCGACAGGGTAGCCGTTGCACCGACAGGTGGTTTGGTCAGCGAGGATCGGATGCGCAGCGGCCTGTGCGCTGGCTGTGACGGTTATCCCGCTGGCCGCGTTCGTTCCGAACAGCGTGGCACAGCAGCCGGCCCCCGCCGAACAGCAGCCGCGGGCTGCCGGGGGCACCGGCGGGCAGGCGGCCGGCAGCTCCTGGCGGCCGGGCCGCCTGGGCAGCAGCCCACCGGCCGCCGCCGGGACGGCGCCGGGGACCGCCGCGAGGACGACGGCGCACCGGGCACGGCCGCAGGCCGGACACCACCGCCCGCGCCCCGCACCCGCACCCGCACCCGCACCCGCACCCGCACAGAATCCCCGCGCAAATCCAGGACCCGCCGAAGCGCCCCGACCGGCGGAAGTACCAGCAGAATCGACAAGGGAATCCAACACGGAAAGCCGCGACAGTTCCGACGGACCGTCAATTCACGGGAACACCCCGGAACGGCCCCGAGCCCGGGACGAGCCGCCGAACCCCGGCCGACCCGGCGAACGACCACCCACAGTCACCGAAACCGGAGCACCCCGCAGCGCCCCGGACGGCCCGGCCGGGGATCGCGTACCGGCCCGGGTTGGTCCATACAAAGCCAAAGCAGGCGCCCGAAACGCCATGAGGTCACGGCGAACCAGAGCCCAGCGGCCCCGCGCGGTTCCGTCACACCCACCCCGTCACACAACCACCCGGCCCGGCGACAGCCAGGCAGACGAACGAGCAACCGCACGGGCGAACAGCCGGGACGGCCGGGGGCGGTGGAGCCGAGCAGTCCGGGAGAGGCGAGTGCGTCCCCCAGGAAGGGGTGAGGATACGGCGGTCGTAGGGGTGAAGAGGCCCACGAGGGTGAGCAGGAGGCCCTGGCGACCGGGGCGAGGTCGGTGAAGGCGCGGGCCGGACCGTCGGTCGGCGGGGGACAAGGAGGCCGGCGTCCCAACAGGTGGGCAGGCGCACGTCAGTTCTCGTCGGGCAAGCGCTGACCACTCGGAATGCGTCAGCCGCACGAGTGCCAGGGAGTCCCGGCGGAGAAGTACAGGCCGCCCGCCGGGTGTTCCTCGTAGACCCACTCCCGAATGCACTTTCCCGGAGCATCGACGTACACGGGGCCCGCGTACGAGCTGTACCTGCCCGCATCGGTGTCGCGCCAGACGAGATCGTTGTCACTGTTCTGGATCGAGATGGAGGTCCACGTGGCGGTACCCGCGTAGGCGGACTTCACGAACACCGAGCAGTTCATCGCGCCGTTGAGGTAGGTATAGACCGTACCGGCCCCCGAATGCCCGACGACACCTCCGGACCACACGAGGGTGCCGGCGCAGCCGTAGCCGCCTGCCTGCTTGTTCGCGGCCGCGCTCGCGGCGGGCGTGGTGACGGCCGTGCCCGCCACCACGGCGAGGACGGTGGACATAACGGCGAGCGCCTTCCGAGCGTGCATCCGCTTCCTGGCCTTCCTGCGGGCCCCGGGGAGAGGCCGTGCAATCCGTTCGTACCCGTGGGCGGCACCACCGCACCGGCCACGGACGCAGGTGGGCCGGTTCTCCGCCCCGAACGTCCGAAGCCCGCCCTTGACGGGCACGTGTACAGCACGGCGGACGGACCGCATCGACCCGCCTTCGGTCGGCGCGGGGCGACGCAGACCGGGCCCGGACGCCCGATTTCCCACCTGGCTCCGGCCGTCCAGGAGCGCGCCCTGCGCCTCGCCGCCCAGCACCTGTCCGGCGTCGCCCCGGCCACCGCCGAGGCCGTACGCAGCGCCGCCGTCGTCCTCGGCCCGGCCCTGCGGCCCGAGGCCCACCGTTTGCTGGCCATCCAAGCCCCGGCGGAGGAGGAAGCCGCCGAACCGCACGCCGTCGCACCGCCCATGGGCCAGGCCGCGCTGCCCGCCGCACCCGCCGGCCCGCTAGACCTCGCCGAGCGGCTGGCGGCCGTGATGGCCGATCAGGTGCCCGACCCGGGCGAGTTCGAGGTAATCCTCGCCGCCCTCGTCGCCGAGCACCACCATGACGCCGCGGCCCTCCACGCTGCCCTCGCTCCGCTCACCGCGGGCCGCGACGACGAACCGATCACGATCTGGCAGGCCCACCGCCTCGAGGAAGCACTCGGCTGCTTGCTCGACGCTCTGCCCGGCCGCAGCCACCTGGCGGCGCAGCACGCCGCCGCAATGCTCGACTGGCCCGCTCACCTTTGTAGTCCGGGGACCATTCCCGTGCTGCGCGCGTTGGAGGTCGCGTCCCGGATCGGGCAGGCGCCGGTACCGCTGCTGCTCGCCACCCCGACCGCGGCCGATGGCGCCGTCGATCCGGCGGTGTTCACCGAGCGGCTGGCGGCGCACCGGGCCGCCGGGGCCTTGCCCTGGCCCGCCGACCTGGCCCAGTCCCTGCTCCGGCTGCCTCCGGACGCGTTGTCGGCCGCCCGCTCGGCCGCCGCCGAACTCGGCTGCGAGCCCGGGGTCCTCCGCGCGTCACGAGGCGAGTATTCGGGCCAGCCGGGCCGCCTCCGTCCGGACGCGGCGGGGTGCGGTCGAAGCCGTGAGGGCGTCGAGGGCGGGCAGAGCGGTCCGGATGCCGTCCGCCGCCGCGCATCCGGCGGCCAGCGCGAGGGCGTCCGCCCGCCTGTAACGGATATACCTGCCCGAGCACGTACGTTCGGGTGTACGCCGACACACCTTGGAGGCGTCCTCGGCCACCGCCAGGGCGGCGGGGAGTCGAATGGGCCCGGGTGCAACGTGGCGGGCGCCGGTCGGGCGCGGATCGTGGCCGAACCGGTCCCGGGCCGCCGGGCAGACGGGAGCGGGCTGTCGGCGGGTCAGGTCAGTTGCTGGTCGCGGGCGGCCTGGAGCAGCGCGAAGGCGAGTCCCAGCGACTCGTCGGCCGGCGGCAGGCCGACCGTGTCGTCGAACGACGGGGAGTAGTGCCAGATGATTAACGCGGTCGCGGCGACGACCAGCTCACGAGCGGCGGCCAGGGCCTCGATGTCCGGGGCCTGTTCGTCGGGACCGGCCGCCCGGCTGAGGTCCGTCGTCAGCAGACCGAGACGCAGCACGATGACCAGCCGCTCGGCATCGGATGCGGCCGGCATGGCACCGGCCACCACCTCGTTGCGGACTGGCCCGTGCGCGGTGCGCAGCGCGTCGACGTCGGCGCCGCCCTGCTCGGCGTCCATCTCGACTACGCGAAGTACGCCGAACTCCTGCTCAACGCCGGCCCCTCGGCCCGCAAGGGCATGGAGGACATCGCGGGCACCCCCGCCTACCACCTGACCGGCCGCCTCACCGTGGATCAGATCGCCGCCATCGACCCGCGCACCCACCGCGCCATGACAAAGGAGGGCATGACCGCCTTCGACCCAGTGGGTCGACAGCCAGGGCCGCACCCTGCGCTTCGAGCAAGCGCTCCCGACGTTCCCGGTGATCCCGGTCGGCGCCGCCCCGCGGCCCGCGGCTCAGCCTGGCGGATTCGGCAGTGACAACTGGTCGGATGAGTGATCACCGCCGCCCGCTGTGGCGGCCGTTCTCGGACGCCGAAACCGCCGAACAACGGTTGGAGCACGCGGAGGTGCGGGTGGCGTGGTGCAAGGAGGAGATCGGCCGGTTGAAGAGGGCGGTGGCCGACGAGACGCGGGTTAGGATCGCTGCACTGGAGAGCCTGGGCGTAGAGGTCCACCACCGGGTCCACAAAGCCCGCGGGACATCGACAAGTTCACGGTGGGCAGTCTGGCCGGGGAGACACTGGGGTTGTGGTTGGTCGGCTTCGGGACGGCGCTGCAGGTGTGGGGGACGGCGATCAGGTAGCCGCCCCCACCCGCCCAACCCTGACTTTCGATAGCCGCCCACCACCCGGTGAGCCTTCCGAGCCGCCGTTTCCACGCGTACGCGCGAGCCCCGCGCCCCGCCGGCGGAGTGGGTGGCTGAGGTCCAGGGCTGTTATCACAAGTCAATATGGGGGCCTTCGAAGATCGGAACGCGCGTGGCAGGGCCCGTGCAGGCCTTCCCCACCCCTGTGTCGGCCGCTGGTGCTCAACGTCGGCGTCGGCGAAAACCACCTGGCCAGACAGTCGACAGGACTGTCACATCCCGCGTATAGAGTCCGCCTGAAACTCGCAGGTTGCTGCTGAAGGAGCACAGGTGCCGAGAACAACCCCGCCCCGACCCGTGGACATCGTGTCCCTGTTCCCGGAGCTGGCGCCGTTGGCCCGGCAAGCCATCCGCCTGCACCCGCGTGCCGGTGTGCCATCCGTCCACGACAGCTCCGTCGGCGGGCCGCTCCTGTGGCCGTCCGACGAGCAGTGGCCGACCTGCACGCAGGAGCACCACCACTGGGAGCCGCCCGTCTCCCTCGATGACGTCCGCCGAAGGCGCGCGCTGCTCGAAGCCGCCTGGCTCCGCCACCGCGAGCCGGGCGAGGACCTCCTCACCCCCGACCAGCGCGCGTACCTCGACGATCTCCAAGCCGGACACCCGCCCCGCACCGAGCCGAACGCCCTGCTGCCGGTCGCCCAGCTCTACCTCCGCGACGTCCCCGGACTTACGGGCCCGGAGGGGGCCGACCTCCTGCAAGTGTTGTGGTGCCCCGTCGACCACGACGGCGAATCGCTTCCCGCGGCCCGCCTCGTCTGGCGGAACACCGTGGGCATCGGCGAGCTGCTCACCGATCCCCCGGAGCCCGCCGACGTCGAGCACTACGGCCAGTACGTCCCCGAGCCCTGCGTCCTGCACCCCGAGGTCGTCACCGAGTACCCCGCACCGCACGAACTCCCGGAAGAACTCGCCGACCGTCTCCACCACTGGGGAGAAGAGCAGAAGGACGACCCGGACGCAGAACCCGGCGGCGCCTACTACCAGTACGAGCTCTCGGTCGCCCCCGGCTGGAAGATCGGCGGCTGGGGCCCGTGGAGCTTCCGCGACCCCTCGCCCATGCACTGCCCAAGCTGCGAAACCGAGTACCGCCCCCTGCTCACCGTCAGCAGCGGGGAGTGGGACGGTGGAAGCGGCAGCTGGATCCCCCTCGAAGACCGTGTCCCCCCGGAGCGCACCGGCCTGCGCAGTCCCTCCGATCCGCCAATGGTGTCGATTGGTAGGGGCTACAACATGCAGATCTACATCTGCCCGACCTCGTTCGACCATCCACATCTCGAAGTCATGCAGTGAGTCCTTCACGCGGTCGCGTGCTGGGTGTTCCCCACCTGTAGCGATCACCTTACGACGGCCGACTGTGCGATCGCGTCGATGCCCACGGCGGCATCCTCGACGAAGCCCACCAGTTGGTGGCCGGCACCCGGGTACCCCGGCTCGAGATGTGGCCGCTGCGCTGTCGCTGCAGGCCGCCGAAACCCCGGTGCCGGGCGGCACCGTGTTCTCCGAGCAGCGGCGGACCACTGTCGAGATCGGCGACCTTACCGAGGACATCGCGCTGCGACTGGCCGTCTACGTGTGGACAGAGGGGAACGTGCCGGTCTGACCGACATCGACGCCGCGGCGGCCGACGGTTCGGCGTTACACCGCGGTCGGCGTCACCGGCCTGGCTCCGGGGCCTGGCGGCTCCGCCTGATGACCTCTGGGGTGTGCAGGAACCACCCCCAGTCCAGGACCCCGGGGCCGTAGCGGACCAGGGCGATCCACTGGCCGCTGTCCTGGTGCAGGCGCCAGCGGGTCAGTCGGCCCGGCCGCCACCGGCCGCCGATGCGGGTCATCACCCACGGCCAGCGCGGCTCGACATCCACGAGCCGGACCGGGCCCGACATCACCGTTGTCGTGCCGCCCGTGGGAACGTGGCCGGATCTGTTAACGATCGGGACACCTCGACACGGAATGCATTCTTCCAACTACTCGTTGTGGCAGTCTTCCTGTGCGCCGGCTGTCTCGGTCGGCGTGCAGCGAAGGAGGGGGATCGGGATGACTCGTTCAACCGTGCCGCCATGGGGCACGACCCGCATGCGGCCCTATCCGCCGGCCGCGCCGGCTGCCGAGCTCAGCGTCGTCATCGACCCGGCGACGCAGGTCGCGGTCTACGTCGACGAGCAGGGCCGGACGGTGGAGATGGGCAAGCACGGCACCAGCACCAACACGTCCAGCCCCACGAGCACCGGTGGCGGGGACGGGCAGAGCGGACAACAGAACCAGCCGACCGATGTCGACAGCGTCAACGCCAACGACCAGGACCAGGGCGGCGGCTGATGGACCCGGGTCGGCCGCCTGCCGTGCTGGTCGTGACCAGCCCGTGGGATGCCACGGCCGATGTGGTGCTCCGGATCCTGGCCGAACGGCGGGTTCCGGTCGTCCGCACGGACCTCGGGGCCGACCTGCACAACGGCTCCTCGCTGACCGCCCGGTACGGCTCCGACGGCCGACGGGGAACGCTCGTCACCCCGACCCGGACCCTCGACCTGGGAAGCGTGCGGGCGCTGTGGTACCGCAGGCCCTCGGCCTACGCGGCGCCGCCCGGGGCGGAAGGGCAGGACGCGGCGTTCGCCCGCTCCCAGGCGTACTGGGGTGTCGGCGGAGTCCTGGCCGCCCTGCCCGGCGCCCACTACGTGAACCACCCCTGGAGCATCCGCCAGGCCGAGCACAAACCCGCCCAGCTCCACACCGCCCTCGCGGCCGGCTTCACGGTGCCCGCCACGATCGTCACGACCGACCCCGAGCAGGCACGCGCGTTCTGCGCGTCCCACGCCGGCGGGGTGGTCTACAAGCCGCTGTGGAACACCCCCTACGCCGCGGCGGACGGCCGGGCGCTGCAGGCGTGGGTCGGAGAGGTGAGGGCCGAGGAGATCACCGAGGCGGTTTCGGCCTGCCCGCACCTGTTCCAGCAGAAGGTCGACAAGGCGTACGACGTGCGGCTGACCGCGGTCGGCGAGCGCCTGTTCGCCGTCCGGATCGACAGTCCCGACCTCGACTGGCGCCGCCGACAGGACCTCCTGACGTACACGCCGCTGCCCGTCCCCGACGCACTCGGAGAGTGCGTGGCCCGCTACCTGGCGGCCTTCGACCTGGTCTTCGGCGCGTTCGACTTCGCCGTCGACCGTGACGGCCGGTGGTGGTTCCTGGAGTGCAACCCCAACGGGCAGTGGGCCTTCTTCCCGCAACCGACCACCGACGACATCGCCCGCGCCCTCGCCGACCAGCTTCAGAGAGGCCCCGATCAATGAGCACCGCCGCCCGACTCCGTGCCGGCCTGGTCGATCGGCTGACCGCCGACAACACCCTGACCGACCCCGCCTGGCGGGCCGCCGCAGCAGCGGTGCCGCGGGAGGCGTTCCTCGACGAGTACTTCCTGCCCGTCCCGGGCAGCATGCCCACCACCTACCAGCCGGTGCGCAGCACCGCGGCCGGCTGGCTGGAGGGTGTGTACGAGAACGAGACGCTGGTGACCCAGCTCGACGGCCATGTGCAGCCCTCCGATGTGCTCGGGCCGGTGGCCGGCTCTCCGTCGTCGTCGTCCACGCTTCCGTCCCTGGTGCTCGGCATGTGGCAGCAGCTGGAGGTGGAGGACGGCCACCGGGTGCTGGAGATCGGCACCGGCACGGGCTACTCCACCGCGCTCGGCGCGCACCGTCTCGGGGACGACGGAATCGTCAGCGTGGAGGTCGACCCGGTGGTGGCGCAGCGCGCGGCGGCCGGGCTGACGGCAGCCGGGTTCGCGCCGACGCTGGTGGTCGGCGACGGTCTGGCCGGTCACGAGGACGGGGCGCCGTACGACCGGTTGATCGCGACTTGTTCGATCCGCTACCTCCCGCTGCCGTGGCTCTACCAGGTCCGGCCGGGCGGGCGGATCCTGGCCACCTTCTCGGGCTGGAGCTTCGCGTTCGGCCTGGCCCTGCTGACCGTCACCGAACCGGGCTGCGCCACGGGCCGGTTCCTGCCCGGCTTCACCAGCTTCATGATCGCCAGGCCGCACGACCGGCCGCCGCGTCAGAGCGTCACCCTGCTGTCCGGCGACGAACGGCATACCGACACCGACCCGGCCCTGCTGACCGACTGGACCGGGAAGTGGGTCGCCCAGCTCGCCGCCCCGTCCGCCGAGCTCATGGGCGCTGGCGGACACCAGATCCTGGTCGACCACGCCACCGGCTCCCACGCCCGCACCGCCCCGCACCCCGACGGCGGCTGGACGGTCACCCAGCGCGGCCCGCTGCGCCTGTGGGACCAGGTCGAGGACGCCATCATCCAGTGGCAGCAGGCGGGCGCACCTCATCAGGCAGCCTTCGGCATCACCGTGGACGGCGACGGACAGCGCGTGTGGCTCCACTCCGAGGACGGGCCCGGCTGGAACCTCCCGATCTGAGCCGCGCACAGCCTCACGACGCCTGGTCGCCGGGCGGGCGCGGTGCTCTGGTAATCGCCTCCGGGGTGTGCAGAAACCACCCCCAGAGGAAGTCCTGATGCGCGACCGGCTCATGGGCCCAGCCGACCCTCGCGAGCCCGCCCAGCTCGCCACCAGCTACCTCCCGGCGGCCGTCGCCCGCGGCACCCGTCTCGCCGAGAAGGACACCGGCACCGGCGGCATCTACGACCGCCTCGAACTCGACCTCGGCCACGGCCCCCTCGCCTGGTACGAGACGATCGGCTCCCGCATGCCAACCGCGGGAGAGGCGGACGACCTCGAACTGCCCAAGGGCACGCCCCTGCTGCGGATCGTGCGCACCTCCACCAGCCCGGCCGGCGTCGTCGTCGAGATCAACGACACCCGCATGTCCGCCGCCAAGTTCGAGATCGGTCACCCCATCACCCGGCACCCCACCGCCGAACGGCAGGACGGCTGACAGGCTCCACCGACTCGGGGCACTCGGAGCCGGCCAGGGGGCGCGGGGTCTCCCGGATGTCGTCCTGCTCATCCCTCGGCAGCGCCACGTACAACCCCAACGCCGCGACGGCAGCAGCCGACCTGACCGCCTGCGCGCTCACCCAACCGCGCCAGGCCGCGGTGTGGAAGGTGCCGGCCGAAGGGCGCAGTAGGTGGTCGGTCCGGATGATCGTGCCCAACGGCCACGGCCGTTCGGCGCGAAGCCTGCTGGCCAACCCGGGCGCCCTCTCCGTATGCATCCGCTGATGATCAACGACGATGACGACATGTCGGCTCCCCCGTAGAACCTGGTGGACGCCAGGGACGAGCTCAACGCCGCGCTGGAGCGCTACTGAGGTTTGATGGGTGATGTCGCTGGGTCGACGCCTTGAACTGCGAAGACGAGGGCCCGCCCCGCGGCATCTGATCATCAGTAAATCGCGGGCGAGCCCGTCACCCAGGTGCCCCCTCCCGACCTCCCTGGTAGCGTGCGCCGCTATGTCATCGGAACTGGAACGCCCCCCGCGCCAAGCGGATGAACGCACTGCGCTCATCGGCTGGCTGGACCTGCAGCGGCAGATTCTGCGCTGGAAATGCGAAGGGCTGAGCGACGAGGACGCGCGCCGCCCGGTCATCCCGACCTCACCGGACATGACGATGGCCGGTCTCATCTCCCACATGCGCTGGACCGAGCACATATGGCTGGAAGTGTTGTTCCTCGGCGGCGACAAGAAGCAGAACCCCGCATTCGACGAGTCAAGCAAGAACGCCGACTGGCACACCGACGGCCGCCCCCTCGCAGAGCTCCTTGCGGAGTACGAGGCCCAGTGCACCCGCAGCAACGCGATCATTGCCGCGGCCGACCTGGACGACACCGGCCGCCACCCCGACTTCCGCGACGGCAGCGCCAACCTCCGCTGGATGCTGATTCACCTCGTCGAGGAGACGGGGCGACACGCAGGGCACGCGGACATCGTCCGGGAGCTACTCGACGGCACGAAGGGCTACTACTAAGGAGCGTATCGGGTCGTGATCAAGGGGTGGTCGTGGTGAGGTCCTTGATCCAGATCATCGAGGCGCGGAGGTGGAGGCCGGCGAGGTAGCTCTCGGGTGTCTTGTCGTATCGGGTGGCGATGCCCCGCCAGGCTTTCAGCTTGTTGATCAGGCGTTCGACGGTGTTGCGCTCCTTGTAGAGGTCGGCGTCGTGGGTGACGGGACGGCCGCCTCTGCTGCCCTTCCTCTTTCGGTTGGCGGCCTGGTCCCTCTTCTCCGGGATGACGGCCTTGATGTGGCGTTTGCGCAGGTAGGCGCGGTTGCCGCGGGACGAGTAGGCCTTGTCCCCGGCAACCGCGCCGGGCAGGGTGCGCGGGCGTCCGACCGGACCGAAGACCCGCACCTTCTCCAGCACGGGGATGAACTGCGGGCTGTCCGCGGCCTGCCCCTCGGTCACAACGAGCACCAGTGGGCGGCACCTGCGCTCGCCGGCGATATGGACCTTGCTGGTCTGACCGGCCCTGGAGCGTCCGAGCAGGGCCGCCTTCAGACGGAGTTCGCGCCTGCGTCGGACACGTCGCCGCTCGTCTTGTCCCGGGTCGTCTGCGGCACTCTGCCCGTCTTGTTCCTGCGGGCCGCCCCTTTTTGCCGGGCCTTCTCCGCCTCCTCGGCGGCCTTCTCCAGGTCGGCGAGCGTGTCGGGGTCGAGGTGCATCCCGGCGGCGTCGTGATGGGCCCGGACGGTGGTGGAGTCCACGCTGACCAGCGACAAGTCCACCTCACCCCGCTTCGCGGCCTCGGCGATCGCACCCTCCAACAGTGCCTCGAAGACCCCGGCGTCCCTCCACTGCCGGAAGCGGTTGTGAACCGTCGACCAGGCGCCGAACTCGCCCGGCATCTCCCTCCACTGGCCGCCCGTCCGAAACCGCCAGATCACGCCCTCGAACTGCTGGCGCAGCCGCTCGGGGTACGGGCCGTACTCGCCGACCGGCAGGAACGGCCCGATGAACTCCCACTCAGAGTCAGTCAGTTGCACTCGTGTCACACAGCATGGTCTATCGGATCAGGTGCGGCCACGAGAGCGAAACCCGCAGATAGATCACAACCAAATACGCTCCCTAATCGCCGGGCCCGCTCCCGCACCTGGCAGCGCAGGATCTCCTGGATCCGCTGGTCAAGACCGTCCTGGCGCCACAGGGTGAAGTAGTAGAACACCGCCGACCAAGCCGGGAAGTCGTGCGGCAGGAGCCGCCACTGGCAGCCCGTCCGGTTCTGGTACAGCAGCGCGTTCACGACCTCACGCAGGTCGCAGGAGCCCGGGTCCCCGGTCGCCGACCGCGACACCCGCTCCTGCTTCCAGGCGGTGACCAACGGCTCGATCAAGGCCCACCGCCCGTCGGACAAGTCTGTTGAGTACGGCATCCGTTCCATACTTCGACCCCATCATGCACACGACATGCGAGTCAGTCCGAATGCCTCCGTACCCACGAACGGGCGACACCAGATCATCCAGAAACGGACTTAACGTCCTCTCAAGGCAAGTCGAGTGATTGGCCCACCATTCGAGGCGGCCCTGACCCAGGAATCGATCCATGAGCACACTATGCACGGTGCGTAGGCCGGACGGGCGAGCCTGTACGGTCACCGGTCGTCGTGGGTCAGGCCGCGAGACAGAGTTGTATGGGCAGCCCGGACAGGTCCTCGCCTCAACCGACTGACGTCCTCGCCGCCTCCGGACCTCATTCTGAAACCATCAGTAAGTACCCTCGAACGGGTGTCTCCATCGGTCGGCCTGCGCGGGTACCCGTCCGGTCGGACACGCCCCCGGGCACCGACGCTCACGCGGCGCGGCCCTTCACCGGGTAGAGCTAGGCGTGCCGCACCCGGACCTCCCACCACCGGTCGGCGGGCGCGGAGAGGCGGGCGGCCATCAGCTCCCGCCGGGTCGGGGCGGGCAGCACCAGCGGCCCCAGCTCCTGTGTCTCCCGGTCGCTGACGCACTGCGGGCACTCCACAGGGTGCGGTGCGCACCGACGGCGCGGCGCCACACTCGGACTACAACGAGTTCATCGACGAGTACGCGCCGATCCGAGTCAACAGCCACCTCTCCTTCGATCACCCGGCGACCGAACGCTGGAACCTCCTGCACGAGATCCGGCAGACCGAGCAGGCATTCCGTGACGCCGACCGCGACGGCCTTCCGCACCCTGACACCGGGGCCGAGGGAGTCCTGATCCCCGCGCTGTCGACCGACATCGGCTTCAACAACGAGCAAGGCCGGGTCCGACGCACAGCGTGCGTCGGAACCGGCCCTCTTGGTAGCGGGGACAGGATTTGAACCTGCGACCTCTGGGTTATGAGCCCAGCGAGCTACCGAGCTGCTCCACCCCGCGTCGGAAGCACCGACCATACGGCACCGAGGGCAGCTACGGAAATCCATGACCTGGTGCCCATCGCCCGCAGACTGACGGAGCGGCCGCCCACCCAGCTGACCGGGCCCGCCCGGCTCCTTCAGCGACGTCAGAACGCGTGTACGGCATCCAGTTCGTCCTGCCAGGCGGCGGTGTCGAAAGCGCCGGCGTACAGCTCGGCACACGTGTGCAGATGCTCGGCGTAGGCCGCGCGCAGGCGGCGGGTGTAGTGCGCGCAGAGCGCGTCCGCGGGTGTCCCGGCAGCGTCGGCGTCGATGACGGCGGCGGCGAGGATCGCCGTGCGGAGGGCCTGGGCGGTGCCCATGCCGCTGAGCGGGTCATAGCGGATGGCCCCGGCCCCGACGGTCAGCCGGCCGTACGGGATCCGGTCGGTCGGGGCGACGGCGGGGCAGGCGTGCAGCCGGGGCGCGGCCGCGATTGCGACCGCGCTGCACGGCGGACGGTCCAGCATGGCAGCCAGGCCCGACTCGGCGAGGAGTCGGCTCAGCAGTGCGACGGGTTCCGCAGCCGGACCGGGCACCATGGCCTGGACCAGGCAGTCGCCCGAGCCCAGCGGAGTGAGCTGAAGCCAGCCCAGCTCGGTGGTGTCCAAGACGACGGTGTGCGCATCCTCACCGGGCCGCAGCCCGGTGGTGCCGGCGAGCAGGTGCCGCCGCCCGGCCTGCCGGTGGACACCAGTGCCCGCGCTCCCGCCATCGCCGCCAGCCCCCGACTCGGGTCCCCCCGCCGGCTGCGCAGTCACCGTCCACCGGGCAGGGCCCGCCGGTGCGGGGCGGGGCCCGAGCCGCTCCCGCATCCGCTCCGCCAGCACCGCCCCGTCCACAACCCACGCGGGCTGGGCGAACCGGGCGGGCTGGGCCCGTGACCCCCATCGCACCTGGCGGTGAGTCAGTCGCGGCGCGTCACCCACGAGACCGTCGCCCCACAGCGATCGGAGCAGATCGAGGGTGGACCCGGTGAGCAGCAGCGGCCGCGGTCCGGCACCCGCGGCTCGGTCGGGGAGCCTGATCCGGTGCCTGCGTCCGGCGAGGAGCCAGGCGCAGGTGAGCTCGGCGAGCCCGCCTCCGGCGATCGTGACCACGGCCGGGCTCACCCGCCGCCGCCCGGCCCACCACCGCCGGGGCCGCCGCCGTCGTGCAGGTCCAGGACGGTCAGCAGAGTCCGGACGTCGCCCTCCTGGCGGACCGCCATGGACCTCGTCGCCGCGTCGCGGACAGACCTGAGGTCCTGCAGGGCGCTGATGGCGACGATCGCCGCGTCCCGGGTGGCCTGCCCGTTGGCCCGTGCGCCTGGCTGACCGCCGCCGGGCGCGGTGAGCCAGGCGGGCAGCGTGAAGCGCGGCGCCACACCGCGTGCGGCGAGGGCGTGATTGGTCTCGTGCAGGTTGGTCATGGTGCGCCGGGACTGCTCGATCAACACGCCGCCCGCCCGGTCGCCCAGCCCGAGCGTTGTGTGCAGGGTGCCGAGCAGGATCGCGTAGTACTGGTCGCTGAGTTCGAGCAGCCGCGTCTGCAGCGGACTTCCGTCGCCCGCGCCCAAGGTGCGCAGGTACTGCCGCGGGTCGATGGCCGCGAGGTGGCGTTTGACGGCGGTGAAGCGGCGGAAGTGGTCGCCGCCCTCGTCGATGATGAGCTTGATCAGATGGGCGAGCCGGCCGCCGGGATCCTCGGGGAACAGCTCCGGCTGCCTCACCAGGGTCTCGTGGAGTTGGACGTACATCCCGTCCACGCCGGTGCCCGCCTGCTGGCTGGGGGCCTCGACGTCGATGAACCACTGCAGGACGTCGGGGTCGAGCCGGCGCAGCTCGAACGGGTGGACGCCGTCGCGTTCGATCTGCGCCGCGCGGCCGAGAACGACGGGCTGATCGAGAGTCCCGAGCGCCTCGTTGACCCAGCGCAGGTGCCGCATCTCGTCGATGGCGACGGCGAAGATCTCCGCGGCGGCCGCGTGGATGCGGGCCGTGAGCGAGCGCGGGTCGGTGCCCTCGGGCAGTTCCCGGGGCGCATTCAGCGAGTAGTGTGCGAACAGGTATTCCACACACAGGGCGTGTTCGACGGTGGCCAGCCGCTTCAGCTCGGCGATCACCTTGGGGCGGGTCAGCGGCTGCACGGCCGGGGCGGCCGGGACGCCGAGCGCGTCGGGTTCGACTTCGCGGTCGTTGAGGACGACGGGCAGGACGCCCCAGTCGCGGATGAGTCCGGGCCAGGTGAACTCCAGCGCCCGGCGGGCGCCGCGCTCGGCACCGGGCCTGGGCTCGTCGGTGTCCAGGTCGGGTACGGGGGCGCGGTCGCGGCGCAGGAAGTTCATCTGCGGGACGGAGCCGTCCGCGTTGCTGGTGACATCGGGTTTGGACGCGGCCCAGTAGAAGCAGCCGCAGTCGCGGAAGTCGTACTGCCAGGGGGCGCAGAGGCTGAGGGTGAGGTCACCCGGCTCGTACACCTCCGGGTCGATCACGCCGTCCGGGTCCAGGTAGCGGGCCCGGTCGGCGACCAGCACGGCGAGCTGGAAGCGGCCGTCCGGGCCGCGCCGGACGAAGCCGCCGTTGCTGCGGCGCAGGGCGTCGAGGTCCCCGACGGCGGTGGCGCCGGGCGAGGAGAAGCCGGGCCCCGGGCCGAGGAGGACGGCGATCCGGCCGGGCAGCAGGTCGTGAACGCGACGCCAGACGCCCAGGCCGCGCAGTTGCCGACAGGTAATGACGGGGGCCGGGTTCTCCGGCTGATCGACCGTGGTGTGTCCGCAGAGTGCCCAGATGTAGACGGGGTTGTCGTCGTCGGTGAGGTCGGTGTTGGTAAGGCCCTGGGCCGCCGCAGCGGTGCCGTCGGTGACGGCGAGGACGCGGGATCCGAGCGGGCGTTGGAAGTCGACGCGCAGGCCGGGGAAGAAGGCCTTGTCCAGGTTGCGCTGGTCGAACTCCAGGCCGGGGAAGCAGTTGTCGACGCCGCTCTCGGGGCGGGTGGCGGCCGGGTTGCCGCGCACCACGTGGTCGGCGCGGGCGGTGAGGTTGCGCGGGAAGATCTTCCCGTCGGGGGGTGTCGGGTCGGGCATGGCACGCTCCTTCAGACGGCGGCGACGTCGCCGGCGCCGCCGACGACGGTGGCGGGACCGGCAGAACCGGCAGGGCTGGCGAGGACGGCAGTGGCCGGGCCACCCGGATCGTTCGGGCCACCCGGGTCGCCCTGCGCCCGAAAGAACCCGGGAGCCGCCTCGCAGAGTTCGACGTAGGCCCGCAGGCAGAAAGCCAACCAGCCACGGATGTAGTCGCAGCCCGGCCGGCCCCGGCGGCTCACCTCGTGGTAGCAGCCCCCGCCGCACAGGTACCGGGCCCAGCAGGACCGGCAGGGCTCCGACCGGTCGACATGGCTCCGCGCCAAATGGCGTTCGCGGGCGGCGCGGTCGGAACCGGCGGCCAGCGAGCCCATGGCGAAGGCGGGGTCGTCGACCAACCGGTGGCAGGCGTAGAGGCCGCCGTCCGCCGAGGCGCTCAGATAGCCGGCGCCCGCCCCGCAGGGATAGGGACGGTGGGTACCCCGGTGCAGCTGGTGCATGGCAGTCTGGAAGTTCCCGAACGGGTAGCGGCGGGCGGCGGACAACTCCCGCAGCGCCTTCTCGCCGCACTCGACCATCTGCCGCAGGAACCCGTCGAAGGTCTCGGCGGTGATCTCGTACGCGGGATCCGGCGCGCTGACCACGGCGGCGAAACCGACCTCGTCGAAGCCCAGGCCGATGCCGTGCTCCAGGATGTCGAGCAGCAGGCCCGACCGCGGGGTGACACTGACCCGCGCGGCGAGGTGGCGCGGGCGCCCGTGCTGTTCCAGCACCTTCAGCCCGGCGTGCAGACGGTCGTACGCGCTCGCCCCGCCTGGGGCGCGCCGGAGTGCGTCGTGCCCTTCCCGGTCCCCGTCCAGGCTGACCGTCACAGTGAACGGATGCCGCGCGAACAGCCGGGCGTCCTCGGGCCGCACGGTGGTTAGATTGGTCGTCAGCGCGAAGCGGACCGGGTTCCCGGCGGCCGCACCGGCGCGCTCGGCGTACTCGACCACCTCGCGCACCAGGTCCCGGGCCAGCAGCGGCTCGCCGCCCATGAAGCCGACGACCACGTCGGCGCCGGGCGCGGCCTCGGCCAGCAGCCGGTCGACGGCCGCGAACGCAGTCTGCCTCGGCATCGCGCGGGCGGGCCCGCCGAACCGGCCCTCGTCCGCGTAGCAGTGCCCGCAGCTCAGGTTGCACGCCTGCATGACGTTGAGCGAGATCGAGGCGAGCGGCGGTGGCTCCGCGGGCGTGCCGTCGATCCGCGGCGGCCCCCACAGCGGCAGTTCCAACTCGCGGGCGACATCTGCCAGCGAGCCGTCCGGGGCCTGCGCCCACCGCTCGAGTCGGGCGGCAGCCCGCTCGGGCAGGTCGTACACGCGACTGCCGTCCGCGACGAACAGGTGCGCGCCGTGCGCGCTGCGGAACACCCGAACCTCGGAGTACGGGCCCGGCGGGCCACCGGCGGCGGGCGTCTCCCCGCCGGGTGTGTGGCCGGGCGTCGCGTCTCCGGGAGGGCGGCGGCCGATCTGCAGCAGCACGGTCACGAGCCCGCCTCCGTGCCGTCGCGCAGCGTGCGCGCCCAGCCGACCAGCAGGTCGTACTGGCGGCGGGTCAGGTGAAGCGCGTTGGCATCGGCCCCGCGCATCGCGACTGGCATCCGCGCGTCGAAGCCCGGGTTTGCGGGGACCGGTTCGCGCACCACCCGCCGGATGAGCTCGGGCTGCTCGCGCAGCAGGTCCTCCAGCACCTCCAGGGCCACGAAGCGCCGGTGACGGCGGCGGCTGTCCTCGGTGAGCCCGAGCACGGTGTCGACCAGTTCCTCCGGGACCGTCAGGGGGGAGCCCACAAGCTCGTTCTGGACGTCCACGTTGATGTTCCCCATCGTCTCCAGGATCCGCTCGAACAGGTCTCTGATCTCCAAGGCGGTCTGCTGATCGGCGAGGTACGCGGGCTTCCGAACCTCGGCGCGATTGACCCGGTCGGCGAGGCCGTCAGCGAGCGACACGAACGGCCGGCGGTCCGGCGCGAAGTCGGGCGGGCTGACGACGATCCGGGCGGTCGCGCTGAGGCCGCCGGGGAGGCTGACGGTGACGGTGCCGTCGCAGACGTCGTCCACCAGGCCATGGCTGAACCCGTTCTCGGCGTTGGCGAACAGCGCGTTCGGCACCGTGCGCGGGTCGCTGACCGCGGCGGTCGGGAACTCGCACCACACGGAGTCGGGACTGAGGAAGAGCCGCTCGGGTGGCAGGACGTACCTCTCGAACTCGTTCGGTCCGACGGGATGGTCCGCCAGGTCCGTGGGGCCGTAGACGGCGCCGACGGCCGGAGTGAAGCGCAGGCGCAGCTCGGGCCGGTCCCCGTTCGGCGCGGCCACCTGGACCGAACCGAGCGGCACACTGCGCCCGGGCGGCACGAGGGGCCTGGGGACGCCCTGCGGTGACGTGCCGTCCAACGCGTGGCGCCGGTGGTCGTTCCCGCGGATCTCGACCCGCGCCTCGATCCGGTCGCCGGGGCTCTGCGTGTAGTGGTGAGCCTTGAGGTTGGCGACGGCGACCTGCCAGCTGACGTCGGCAAGGCTCAGCCCGAAGCGCGCGAGCACAGCCTCTGTCAGCTCGCCGGTGTCTCTGATCCCGTCGACGGTCCAGGTGCCGTGTAGCTCGAAGTAGGGACAGACCGGTCGCCAGCCCTTGTCATCCTTGAACACGACCCGGTCCGACGTCCGCTCGCTCAGGGTCCCGTCCGGGGCCAGGTCGAGGGTGGGCGCCGGCACCACGGTGGTCTTGCCGGAGCCGCGCGGTGTGAGGTCGCTCGGCCCCCACTCGTAGTTGTCGCACGGTACCGGGGAGGGCCCCAGCCGGGCGATTGCGAGCGGTGGTTGGAGCCAGAGTCGTTCGATCACCGGCGTCTCCTTGCGGGGTCGTGCGGCCGAAAGAGGGAAGGATCGCGTGCGATCTCATGGGTCGCGGAGCCCGCCAAGGCAGCACTGGACATGACGATACGTGAGCGAACATAAGCGACAGGCGGCTAGTTCCACCGCTCGACACGGCCATCCGCCACTCGGCGCCCGGCGCCCAGCAGGGCAGGCCGGTACTGCACCGCAGCCCCCGGCCCTCGATGCCCTCACCCGCATCGCCCAGAACTGCACCGACACCGAAGTCCCCTACGAGAGCACACCGTAGGACAACCGCAAGGCCCCCACCCGCGCGGCGCAGCCCGGCGCGCGGGTAGGAGCCGGTGCTGGTGATGCTGTAGGCAGGTGGGCCGGCCGTGGCGGCCGCGGTGGCGTCGGCGACCACCAGGTCCGGGATCAGCAGCCCGTCCGGGACGAGCAGGTTGATCGCCGGAAGCACCTCGAACGGGGCGGCGCAGGCCTCGGTGACGGCGTCCAGGAGGACGGCCGGCCGGGAGTCGGCGCGCTGGTGGGCAACGTCTGGGTGGGGACTCAGCAGGAGGACGTTACCGAGGAGTTCGACCCGGCGAGGGCATGGTCGAGTCCGGGCCGCTTGCGGTTGGTGCCGGTCAGCCCGCGGTCGAGGTAGATCCGATCCTTCGGGACGCCGAGGGAGAGCAGGGTCTCCCGCTGGGCGGTCAGGTCCTGGGAGTCGGTGGAGCAGCGGGCGTAGCCCGTGAGGAGTCCGGTCACGGCCGGAGGGTGTACGGATAGCCCCCGCTCACCGTACAGATCACCGGACACCCTCAATGAGACGGCGATCGCGCAGGTCGCCGTTTCTTGGCCTTCACGATGGGATCTGCACCCAACCGAGATCGTCAAGGTGTCCGCGGGGCGAGCAGGCGTCGCAGTGCCGTCGGGGTGTGGCCCAGGTACTGGCGCATGGTCCTGCACAGGTGTGCCTGGTCGGCGAAGCCAAGGTCTGCGGCGAGGGCGCCGAGGCTGGTCTCTCCCCCCTCCAAGCGGTCCAGGGCCCTGCCGATGCGGATGCGATTGCGATAGCGGGTCACTGACACACCCAGTTCGCGGGTGAAGGACCGGCTCAAGCGGTACGGCGAGACGCCGAGCAGCTCTGCCAGCGGAAGCAGTCCGTCCGAGGCCGGGTGGCCATCGTTGATCGCCTGGCGGGCTGCCACGACGAGAGCCGCTTCGGTTCTGGGGGCTTCGGCGCCGAGCGGTGTGGGCCCGGAGACGACTCGGCCGACGGTGGTGGCGAGCAGGCCGAGCAACTCTTCCGTCAGCGCGTCATCGATGTCCCCCGTCCGGGTGGTCGCGAGGAGCCGGCGATGGGTGAGGTCGAGGCGGGCATCGACGTACACGCTCTGTGTGGCCAGGCGCGTGACATCGCCGGCCATGGCCTGCCACAGCGCCGGCGTCAGGCTGATCGATGTGCAGTCGTCGCCTCCGGCGGGATGGGCGAAGTGCTCTTCCTCGCCGGGCACGCCGACGTAGGCCATCGTCGGGTCGATATCGGCGTGGGTGCCGGCCGCGCGCCTGCGGAACCGGCCACGGCGTACGAGCACCACCCGGTAGTCGTCGCGTACTTCGGCCTCCGACCAGCGTGCGTGGTCGTCCTGGCACGTCACAGCGGCGATGCTGAAGTGGGGTCGGGTGGCGAGAGGGGTGGCTGAGAGCACTCTCGAACGCTACGCCGAGGGTCTGACATTGATACGCGCAGCCGGGTTTCCTGGTGGCCGTGACGCCGGGTCCGGCCGATGTCGTGCTGGGCTGTCCTGCGACTGTTCCGTCCGGCTGCCGGGCCCCGTTCAGTCATCCGCGCAAGGATGTTCAAGACGGGGACCGTCTGCGGCGAGCAGGCTGGTCGACGTAGTCCCGGCCCCGCCGGCCGGCCCGTGCACAGGGTTGCGTCGTCGGCACGCCGTGGTTGCGTCACGCCTCACCAGCACCCATACGAAGGGGTCATTGGCATGCCCGCACTCGCGGAGTTCACCGCAGTCGTCATCGACTGCGCCGATCCGGCGACGCTCGCCGAGTTCTACAGGAAGGCCACCGGCTGGGAGATCACCTACAGCGACGAGGACTTCGCCTACCTGGGCAACGGCGGTCCGGTGCAGATCGCCTTCCAGCGCATCGACGGCTACCGGGCGCCGGGCTGGCCCGACGCCCGCAAGCACGCGCACCTCGACCTCACCGTCACGGACCTGGAGAGCGCCACCAAGGATTTGCTCGCCGTTGGGGCAGCGAAGCCCGAGTTCCAGCCCGACGAGGACAAGTGGGTGGTGCTCACCGATCCCGAGGGGCACCCGTTCTGCCTCGTCACGAGCGACTGACAACCCGACAGACCGGAGACACGCAATGGCTCACATCCGCAAGGAATTCCTGATCGACAGCGCCCCCGACGAGGTCTGGGCGGCAGTCCGCGATGTCGGCGAGGTGCACCGGCGCCTGGTACCCGGCTTCGTCACGGACACCTACCTGGAGGCGGATACGAGGGTCGTGACCTTCGCCAACGGTGTCGTGGTGCACGAGCTCCTCGTCGACATCGACGACGAAGCCCGCCGGGTCGCTTATGCCGTGGTCGGCGGGTCACTGGCCCCCAAGCACCACCATGCCTCGATGCAGGTCTTCGCCGACGGCACGGAACACAGTCGGTTCGTCTGGATCACCGATGTGACACCGGACGACCTCGCGGGCCCCATCGCCGACATGGTCGACCAGGGAGCGCTCGTGATCAAGCAGACGCTGGAGACCCAAGCCACGCCGGACAACTGACCGAACACCCTGGAAGCGCGGCGCGGCTCCGACAGGACCCCTGGCCCCGAGGGGCCAGGGGTCCTGAATTCCCATGGGGAAGCCCGTGAACGTCTCCCTGGGGAATATCGCGACCGTTCACACGTATCTCGGCTGTCCCCCGTTGCCCGTCCAGCAGGCCCGGATCGAGGACGCCGGGTCTGTCCATTGAATCTTTGCGCAGACCCCCTCAACCGGCTCCTCGGCCGGCTCTACCACTCCCTCCAGAACCGCCTGACCTTCGACGAACACCGCGCCTTCGCCCAGTCCGGCACTCCTGCGGTTCCTACAGCAGCCCGATGCCGATGGACGGCCTCGGGCGGGGACAAGAGCCTGGTCAGCGGCCGCGCGGACGCACATGATGACGGCGCCGCCGACCAGGCAGATCACGGCGCCGATGGCGACGGCCCGGTCGGGCCGGCGGACGCCCAGGACCGTGCCCCGGGCCAGGGGCCGGCGCCGAGCGAGCCGCCGAACATGGCCGGGATCCGGCCGGAAGCCCGCAGGCCCGACGACCGCGCCGACCCTACGCTCCGGCGCGTCCAGGACCGCGGCCCGGTCAGGACGCGGGTTTCACGGCCACCAGGTCGACCACTGCGGCCAGCCCTCCGTTGTTCGCCTTGAGGAGGTCCGCGTCCCCCACGTGCTCGACCCTCCAGTGATGCTCGGGGTATTTGCGCGCGACCACCTTGCCGTCGGCGGTCTGCTTCCAGCCCCACGCCACGTCCTTGTGGTCGGCACAGACTTTCGCCTGGCGCAGGCTGGCGACCATGTTGAGGCAGTGCCCCTTGAGGTCGTAGACCGCTCCGGCCTGGGCGCCGTCGGAGGGCTGGACGAAGTGCTGGGCCGTGTCGGCGGGGTTGCACGCCACCAGAAGCAGCGCCGCCTCCTTGGGGTAGTCGGGCTGCCGTGTCGCACAGCTGTCCTTGCCGCGGGCCTTGGTTTTGATCATGAAGGGAGTGTCGGACGGAGGGAAGCCCTTGGTGGCCGCCGCCGCGGGGACGCCGGGCACGATGACGAGTACACCGAGGGCGAAGGCGAGGGTGGCGGTCAGGGCGCTCTTGGGGGACAGTGGCACGGCGGTGCGGCTCCTTGGCCGGGGTGCCGTGCACCGGTTGTGCGCGGCGCGGTCAGTGGCTTCACGCTAGGGGCAACCGTTTTCGTCGGCGGGATCCGGTGGGGCCGCGTCCGGGTGATGTGTTTCGTAGGCAACCCGCTGCCCTTCGGGTACCGGTCCCTGCTGCCGGACGGGCCGGCGGGCGAGGATTCGCACGCCCCGGGCGGCGGGCCGCAGCGCAGCGGTGGCCCGCCCGGCGGGGGCGCCGCCAAAGGGGGCGGTGGTTGCGTGCACGTGTCACTGGAACCGGTGATCCACGGGCCGGGTTGTGCGCGTAGGAGTTCGGCGGGGGCGCTGCCGCCCCATCCTGTGGCCATGATGCGACGTCTCGCCGCCGTAGCGGCCTCATCTGCCCTGATCCTCTCCTTCTCCGGCGCGGCGGCCGCGCACGCCGCCGACTCCGAGCTGGCCGAGTTCGTCAAGGTCTCCGGGCCCTTGGTGGTCGGAGACGTCTCGGACGACGAGCTCGACCTGTGGGAGGCGACCGCGGCGCTGAAGTGCCCCGAGGGCACGGTGGCCGTCTCCGGCGGCGCGGACCTGCCTGCCCCCTGGGGGCCGGCGGAGGGCTGGGTCAAGGGGCGCAACTGGTACGCCTACAGCCTCGCGGTGGAGAAGAGCGAGGTCCCCGACATCGAGGAGGGCGACAGCGTGGGTACCGCGTACGTGGTTTGCCTGCAGACCGACTGACGCCCTCGGGCGGGACAGCTCCGGCCCGCACTCGGCACGGAAGGCGGGGCGGGGCGGGGCCGACCGCGCCGCCTCGGGCGGCCACGATGACGCCCACAAGCATCCTGCCATCGTGCGGGCGCGCCCCGGCATCCGCGCTCCACCCGCCGTGCACGGGTGGTCAGTGTCCGATCCGGGCCCTGGCCAGCGCCTCCGCGCGGCCCAGGGCCTCCAGGCGACGCCTGCGCCGGGCGGGGAAGCTCCCCAGGAACCCCACCGCGTAGCCGAACGGGATCCACTGGGCCGGCCGCCAGCCGGCCTCGCTCCACATGGCCGGGGGCTCGTCGGCCAGCGTCGCGGACAGCGCCACGGCCAGCGTCACCGGCGGGAGGACGCGCAGCCCGACGCGGTACAGCCGCTCCCGGCCGGCGTCCGCGCGGCGCAGGACGGCGCAGTAGGCCAGGACGGCGGGGCCCGGCCGGCCGCGGCCGGCGCGGTTTCACCCTTCCATGCTGGCCCGCCCCGGGGGCGGGGACAACGGCCCGATGGCCGGGACAACGGCCTGGCGGCGGGCGCCACAACGGCCCGGCGGCGGGCGACCAGCGGGGCGGGGACAACCGCCGGGGTCCGGACCACGGCCGGGAATCCGGGCAACGACCGGGAACGGGCCGGGAATTGGTTGCGGTCGTCCGGAGGCGGAGTAGCGTCGAGAACGGGGTCATCGTCCGCCGGACGGCCGACGGCGGGAAGCGCGGTCGACGGCAGGGAGTGGAGATGGAACTGCCTCCCCCGGCACGGGATCGCCCGGCCGCACCACCGGAGGGACCGCCCACGGGACCGCCGCCCGGGCCTCCCCCCGGGCCACCGCCCGCCCGCGCGGGTCCCGGCCCGCCCGCAGGCCCGCCCACAGGCCCGCCCGCGGGACCACCACCCGGTCCGCCTCCCCCACCTCCCCCACCTCCCTCGCCTCCCTCGCCTCCCTCGCCGTCCGCCGGCGCGCGCCCCTCCCTGCGGATCCCGGACGTACGACCGACCGGGCCGCGCCGCCTCACCGGCCACACCGGCGCGGTGACCTGCGCCGGCTTCTCCGCCGACGGCTGGCGGCTGCTGACCGGCGGCACCGACGGCAGCCTGCGCCTGTGGGACGTCGCCGCCGGGACGGAGCTGCGCCGCTGGGAAGCCGCACCGGACGGGCCGACCGGGCCCGACGGGCCGCACGGGGTCGGCTGCGGCGCGCTGTCGCCGGACGGCGCCCTCGCCGCCTCCGGCGCGGACCGCGGTCCCGTCCGGTTGTGGGAGACCGCCCGCGGCGCGGAGGTGCGCCGCCTCGGCGACCAGGAGGCCGGTACGTGCGCGGTGGCGTTCTCGCCGGACGGCCGGCTGGTCGTCACCGGCGGCGCGGACGGCACCGTACGCTGCTGGGACCCCACGTCCGGTGAGGAGCTCCGCCGCCTCAGCGGCCACGAGGCCGCCGTCACCTCCGTGGCCTTCTCCCCGGACCGCCGGCTGGTGCTCTCCGGCGACGGGCGGATCGCGAGCGGCGACGACCACGTCCGGCTGTGGGACCTCACCGAGGGACGGGAGCTGCGCCGGTTCGGCGGGAGGCTCTTCCTGGTCACCTCCGTGGCCTTCTCCCCCGACGGCCGGCGCGCCCTCGCCACCACCCTTGACGCCCAGCTGTACGCGTGGGACGTGGCCGACGGCCGCGAGACGGGCCGCCACCGGGTCGGCACCGGGAACCTGCTGTGCCTGGCCGTCTCACCGGACGGCCGCCGACTGCTCACCGGCAGCGGC
The DNA here is from genome assembly GCF_053610105.1 of Kitasatospora sp. NPDC054939. Classification (NCBI taxonomy): domain Bacteria; kingdom Bacillati; phylum Actinomycetota; class Actinomycetes; order Kitasatosporales; family Streptomycetaceae; genus Kitasatospora; species Kitasatospora sp. NPDC054939. The sequence continues at coordinate 25,011 of NZ_JBSGXP010000118.1, forward strand.
GGCGACCACTACGAGACCGACCCGGCCACGGGCCTCGGCGTCGACGACTCCGTACGCCTCCTGGACGCGACCGACGGCCGGGAGCTGTGGCGGGACGACCGGCACCGCGCGAACGTACGGGCCGTGGCCTTCTCCCCCGACGGCCTCGGCGCGGCATCGGCGGACGCCGACGGGACCGTCCTGCTGTGGGACGCCTCCGCGTGGGACGCCGCGGCCGGGGACGGCTCCGCACGGAGCGGCGCCCCCTGAGCCGGGCCTACCGGGAGAGCCCATGACGTCACCACGCGCGAGCGCGCCGGGCCCGCCGACAGCCCGGGTCGAACGGGACGGCGGCACACCCGCGGTCCTCGCCGAACGGGCCCTCGCGGCGGGGTGTGCCCTGCTCGGACTGCTCACCGTGGCACCCCTGCTGGCCTGGGCGTACGGGCTGGGGCCGTTCCTCGCCTGGTACTTCGCGGTGACCGTGCCGAGCCTGGCGCTGCTGGGCGCCGTCGGCCTGGCGACCGCCCGTTCCGAGCGCCACCGCCGGCTGCACACCTCGCTGGTCGTGGGGACGGTCGGCGGGCTGCTCGGCACCCTGGCCTACGACGTCTTCCGGGTGCCCTTCCTGCTCACCGGGTACCGCCTGTTCGCGCCGATCGACTCGTACGGGGTGCTCATCCTGGACGCGGGGTCGTCGAGCCCCTGGACGGGGCTGGCCGGCTGGGTGTTCCACTTCGGCAACGGCATCGGCTTCGGGATCTGCTACGCGATCGTCGCGCGCGGCCGCCGCTGGTACTGGGCGCTGGTCTGGGGGATGGCCATCGAGACCATCGCGGTGGCCACGCCGGTCGCAGGCCTGTACGCGCTGCACGGGCCCCTGCTGCTGGTCATCGCCTACGGCGGGCACCTGGCCTACGGCGTGCCGCTGGGCCTGCTGGTCTCCGACCCCGAACGCACGGCGCGGGAACTGCGCCGGTTCGGCCCGCACACCACCGCGTACGCCCTGCTGGCGCTCGCGGCGGCCCTGGTGCTGTGGCAGCGTCCGTTCGCCCCGGCGGAAGCGCTCCGGGTGGGCGAGCGGGTGGCACCCGGGCCCAGCGCGGTCGTGCAGGACGGCCGGTTCGAACCGCGGTGGCTGCGGGTGGCGCCCGGTGGCTGTGTCGCCCTGCGCAACGACGACGCGGTCGCCCACACGCTGTCCGGGACCGGGACGGCTCCGGCGCCCCGACTCGCTCCCGGGGTGACGACGCGGGTGTGCTTCGACGACCCCGGGGTGCTGCGGGTGCGTGCGGACGCGGTGCCGTACAGCGGGGGGTTCGTGATCGTGGACAGGGCGGAGGGGTGATGAGATGAACGGCTCCGCTGTGCAGCCGCAGGCCGTACGACCCGGTCCGGGGCCGTTGGTGCGGCAGTTGCCGGGGTGGTTGCGCGGGCACGGATGGAGTGCGCTGGTGAGCGCGCTGATCGGCGGGGTGTTCGGCTACGTGAGCAACGCGTGGCTGATGGCCGTGCGCTACGAGGGGACGAACGTGCCCTCCGGCTCGCCGGTGACCAGTGACGGCACCTTCGTCCAGGGCGCCCTGTTCTGGGGCCTGTGCAGCACCGTGATCTTCGGCGTGGCCGGCTACTGGCACGCCATGGGCACCCGCGCCTTCCTGACCGGCGTGCGCGGGGTGCCCACCGCCCTGGCCGGACTGGTACGCGGCGACCGCGCCGCCTACGTCCACCTGCTCTGGGGCGCCGCGGCCGGCATGATCGCGGCCCTCGTCCTCTCCCCCTCGCTGGGCGCGATGCTCGCGATCGGACTCCTCACCGTCATCCCCGGAGTACTGGGAAGCATCCTCTCCAGCGCGATCCACCAGCTGTGGTCCGTCCTCGTCCAACGGATCGCCCCCACCCGGCGGCAGAAGATCACCGGCGCGGCCGGGATGACGGTGGGGCTGCTGGGGTCGGTCGTGTCGCTGCTGCTGGCCTTCCTCGTGGCGGACACGACGGCGAAAGCGGTCATGGCCGGGGTGTTCGCCCTGGCCGCCGTCCTGCTCTCCAGATTCGGACCGCCGGCCACCGCAGCCGTGGTCGTGCTGCTGCTCGGCACCGTACTGGGGCTCCTCGTGCTCGGCCACGCGCCGCCGGCCTCGGCGGACGACGCGGGCTGGGCCGAGTGCAAGGAAATGGGCGTCTCCTGGCTGGAGTGCACCGGCATCGGCAAACTCCTCGCCAACTCCGCGGTCGGAGCCGCCGTCGCCGCCGCCGGCGCGGTCATCGGCACCTGGCTCGGCCAAGCCGCCGCCGCACTCGCCGGCCTCTTCGGCGGCACACCACCCGACGACGGCGGCGAACGCCGCGGCCCCCTGCCGAAACTCCCCGGCACCGGACCCACCACCCCCCACACA
>NZ_JBSGXP010000119.1:0-26572 GCF_053610105.1 Kitasatospora sp. NPDC054939
GGGTGCGCGCCCCGGGCCGGCGGCTGTGGCCGGTCACTCGGAGGTCGGGCCCAGGGCGGGCGCTCCGCTCAGCCGGACGGTGCGGTGGCCCGGCGGGGCGTGCAGTTCCAGCACGGTGACCGCGTTGTCGCCGGGGCGCAGCACCGGGCCGGGGAGGAAGAGCGAGCGCTGCGGGCCGCGCGACCAGTACCGGCCGAGGTGGAAGCCGTTGACCCAGACGGTGCCCTTGCCCCAGCCGGGCAGGTGGACGAAGGCGTCGGCGGGCCCGTCCACCCGGAAGGTCCCGCGGTGGAGGGCCGGTCCGACGGCCGGTCCGGCGGTCGGCCCGGCGGGGGTGAAGCCGGGCCCGTCCGGGGTCCGCAGCGGCAGCGGGAGGCTGGTCCAGCCGGTCAGGGGCCGGCCGTTGAGGAGGACGGGGCCGGGCAGGCCCTTGCGGTCGTGGATGCCGGGGCCGTAGTTGACCCGCCCCTGGTTCTCCACCAGCACGCGCAGGACGCTGTCCGCCCGCGGGACGTGCAGGGCCACCGCGTGCTCGTCGTTCTCGCGCTCCAGGACGGCGACGGGCTGGCCGTCGAGGAAGACCTGCGCGCGGTCCCGGACGTCGCCGAGGTCGAGGACGGCCGGACCGGTCGTGCCCGGCACCGTCTCGTAGAGGACGAACCCGAAGTCCTGGCCGAGCTGCTCCATCGTCAGCGGGTGCTCGGCGGTGACGGGGCTGCCGAGGGCGGCGAGGTCGGCGAACAGGGCCGCCTGCTCGGTCAGCGGCACCTCGCGGTCCGCGAGCTTGGGCGCGGTGCCGGGGACGGGCTCGGCGGGCGGTTCGGTGTACTTGGCGATGACGTCGCGGAAGGCCCGGTACTTCTCGGTGGGGTCGCCGGCCTCGTCCAGGGGCGCGTCGTAGTCGTAGGAGCCCACGGTCGGCCGGTACCCGTGGTTGCCGTTGGCACCGTTGGTGAAGCCGAAGCTGGTGCCGCCGTGGAACATGTAGAGGTTGACGGACGCTCCGGTGGCGAGCAGCTCGTCCAGTTCGCGGGCGGCGTCCTCGGCCGACCTGGTCACGTGGTGACCGCCCCACCGGTCGAACCAGCCGATCCAGAACTCCGCGCACAGCAGCGGGCCCGTGCCCCGGTGGGCCCGCAGCGCGGCCAGCCCCTCCCCCGCCCGGCTGCCGAAGTTCACCGTCGCCAGCACCCCCGGCAGCGATCCGCGCGCGAGGTCCCCCGGCTGGTCGCAGGTGAACAGCGGCACGTCCACCCCCAGCCCGCGCAGCAGCTCCGCCAGGTGCTCCAGGTGCGCGGTGTCGTCGTCGTACGCCCCGAACTCGTTCTCCACCTGCACCGCGATCACCGGGCCGCCCCGCGTGGCCAGCCGGGCGGCCACCGCGGGGACCAGCCGCCCGAACCAGGCGTCCACGGCCGCGAGGTACGCCGGGTCCTGACTGCGCAGCCGGATGCCCGGCTCGGCCAGCAGCCACGACGGCAGGCCCCCGCCCTCCCACTCCGCACAGATGTACGGACCCGGACGCAGCAGCACTTTCAGCCCCTCGGCGGCGGCCAGGTCGAGGAAGCGCGCCAGGTCCAGGCCGCCGTCCAGCACGACGGTGTCGGGCGTGGGCTGGTGGAGGTTCCACGGGACGTACGTCTCCACCGTGTTGAGGCCCATCAGCCGTGCCTTGCGCAGGCGGTCGGCCCACTGGTCGGGGTGGACCCGGAAGTAGTGCAGGCCGCCGGAGAGGATGCGGAAGGGCGCGCCGTCGAGGGTGAAGCCGTCGCCGTCGATCTGGAGACCGGACATGGGGATGCTGCTCCTCAGGGTGTCGGGGGGCGCGGGCGGGCCGGGCACGCGACGGGGAGCCCCGGGCCGGGGGCGGCCGACGGCCGGTCGGCAGGCGACCCTCGGCGATCGGCCTCGGCGGGTCGTGTGCGGTGGCGTCAGGGGCCCGTCGGCTGCGGCACTTCCGGGCGGTCCGGGGCAGGCGCCGTCGCGACCGCCCCGATGAGCCCGGCCGGTTCCCACGATAACGGACAAGCCCCGTGATCACTGATGTTCGAATGTGTTGCCCTCTGCTCGACGGGACCCACCCCGGGCCGTCCGGCGTCAACGGCGGTCCGCCGCCCGGCCGTCGAGGAGTGCGCGCAGCTCCTGCACGGTCTCCGCGTCGAGACCGGCCCGGCGGCGCCCGGCCAGCGTCAGCAGCTCGGCGGCCCGGGCGGGGGCGCCGGGTTCACCCGCGCCATCCTGCCGCAGGCGCCCTGCCGCCCGCCTCCGGGTTTCCGCAGGTCGGCATACCCTCGGGGCGGCACGGACCCGGCCCGCCCGCCCGGCCCGGTCGCCGACGGGCGGTCAGCCCCCGGCCGCCTGCCGGGCCGCCTCCTCCAGCCGCTCGCGGTGGCGCTGCCAGTCGCCGTCCGGGAGGGTGTCGCCCGCCGAGCGGCCGGCGGCGCCGTCGAGGAGTTCGCGCAGGATGTCGGCGTGGCCGGCGTGCCGCTGGGTCTCCGCGGTGATCCGCACGAGCACGTGGTGGAGCGTCACCTCCCGCCGTTCGGCCGGCCACCACGGCACCCGGCCGGTGGCGTCCAGGTCCAACGCCTCGACGGTGCGGTCGGAGTGGCGCCAGGCCGCGCGGTACAGCTCGGTGATGTCGCGGCGGGACTCCTGCGCGGTGGCCCACATGTCGGCGAAGGGGTCGTCGGTCTCGGTGTACCACCAGGCCGGCGGATCGCCCCGGAAGTACGGGCGGCCGAAGGTGTCGCCGAAGTACCCCAGCTCCACCCCGGCCAGGTGCTTGACCAGACCGAGCAGGTTGGTGCCGGTCGGGGTGAGGGGGCGGCGGACGTCGTACTCGCCGAGGCCCTCCAGCTTCCACAGCATCGCGTCACGGGCCTCCTGGAGGTAGCGGCGGAGGTCGTCCTTGGGCGTCGTCGGGGTCATGCCGGGCATCCTGCCACCGGGCACCGACGGCCGCCCGGGTGGCCGACCGCACGACGGGGTCAGCACACCCAGAGGTCGTCCCACTCCGGCGCGTCGTACCGGACGGCGCGGTGCTCGGCCTCCCGCAGCGGCCGGCTGAGGCGGGCCAGCCGGACCAGGCTCGGCACCGTCCGGGCCGCCCGGCGCAGCGCGGGGGTGATCCGCACGGTGGCCCGGGCGGGTCCGGTGGCCCCCGCGGTGCGCTGCCGCGGCACGAAGGCGCGGGGGCGGCCGGCGACGGGGCAGCCGCCGCCCGGGGTGTGCGGGGTGGGTCGCGTGGACATGGGGGCCTCCGAGGTCGGGACGAGCGGGGTGGGCGCTCCGGGGACTGCTCCCAGCCAATCCGCTCCGACCCGGGCGAAACAATGCGGGTGACTGCCCATCGTCGGGCCGAAACGCTGCGGAGCCGGGCCCGGGCCGTCCCGAACGCTGCGGAGCCGGGCCGTCGCGTCAGGCTGAACCGCCGTCGCGTCAGGCCGACCGGCCGCCCGTCAGCCGGTCCGGCCGTCCCCCGGTGCGCCGCCGTCGGCGTCCGCGTCGGCCAGGGCCTGCGCCGCGTCGGCGCGGCTGGTGCCGAGCTTGTGCAGCACGTTCGCCACGTGGTGCTCCACCGTGCGCGGGGAGAGGAACAGCGCCTGGGCGATGTCCTGGTTGCCGGCGCCCTGGGCGAGCAGTTCGGCGACCTGCCGCTCGCGCGGCGAGAGCCGGCGGCCGTAGCCGCGCCGCCCCGGGGAGACCGTGCCGCCCAGGTCGAGCACCCGTCGCAGCTTCTGGCAGCGGGCGGTGTCGTAGGTCGCGGCGAGGTCCCGGTAGACCTTCTCGGCGGCGGCGATCCGCTCGCCCGCGCGGGCCCGGTCGTGCGCGGCCAGGGCGACGCCGATCCGCTCCTCGGCGCGGGCCGCCTCGTAGGGCCGGCCGATCTCCCGCCAGCGGTCCCGGGCCTCGGCGAAGGCGTCCTCGGCACCGTCCTCGCCGGCCGCCGCGAGCAGCAGGCCGCGGGCCAGGTCGAGGCCGGCCGAGGCGGCCGGGGCGTCGCGGCCGGCGAGGGCGGCGGCCGCCTCCTCGGCCAGCTCGCGGGCCGGCCCGGGCTCGCCGGTGGCGAGCAGCGCCTCGACCGCGACCGGGAGCAGTTCCGCGGTCCGCGCCCAGGCCCCGGCGTGCCGGGCGGCGTCGACGGCGGGGCGCACGGTACCGGCCGCTCCCGCGGCGTCGCCCTCGGCCAGTTGCAGCCCGGCGTACCCGGCGGCCGCCCGCAGCGCCGCGGTGACCTGCGACTCGCGCCGTCCGAAGCGGGCGGCGACCTCGAACTCCTCGCGCGCCTGGGCCAGCCGGCCGCGGGCCGCCGCCGTCCGGCCGATCAGCAGCGAGCGCTCGGCCCCGGCCATGGCGAGGTCGTCGAACTCGGCGCCCAGCGAGGCGAACCGCTCCTCCATGTCGTCCCACCGCCCGGCCAGCGCGTCCAGCCGGATCAGTGCGAGGCGGCTGTAGCACTCCAGGTACGGGATGGCGGCCAGCCGGGCCAGCCGGCGGCTCTCCGCCAGCAGGTGGCCGGCCCGGCGGTCGTGGCCGAGTTCGATGGCGATCTCGCCGGTGTTGTACAGCGCACGGGTGGTCTGGCGCAGCACCTCGGCCCGTTCGGACGACCGGGGCAGCTCGGCCAGCCGTTCCCAGACCGCCGGGTCGCCGTCGCGCGCCATGAAGGTCAGCTCGGTGGCGCGCACCGCCGCCGCCACCTCCTCGTCCGGGCTGCGCTCCAGCAGGCGCTCGGCCCGGGCCAGCCACTCCCAGGACTGCCGGCCGCCCTCCTCGCGTTCGTCCATGGCGATCGCCACCATGGCGCGGGCCGCGCGCACCGGGCGCTCCTGCAGTTCGTCCAGGGCCTCCCGGATCCGGTCGAAGCCGGCCCGGTTGCCGCTGTGCACGGCGGTCAGGAAGCCGAGCGCCAGGCGGATCTCGCCGCGGTCGGCCACCGGCAGCCGGGGGTCGGCGATCATGCCGCTGAGGACGTGGGTGCTGGCCACCGGGTCGACGTCGTTGGCGGCGATCCGGGCCAGGGTGAGGGCTGCCCGGCCGCGGCGCCGGGCGTCGAGGTCCGCCACCTCCAGCAGGCTGCGCAGCATGGTGACGGCGCTGCCGGTGTCGCCGAGCGCCACCGCCTGGTCGGCGGCGGCCTGGGCGAGGTCCTGCCAGGCCCGGCGGTCGCCCATGGCCAGGGTGTGGTGGGCGATCTGGACCAGCGGACGCGGCTCGCGGGCCTCCAGGACGGCGATCGCCCTGCGGTGCAGGGCCCGCCGTCGGGGGCCCGGGAGGCCCCGGTAGACGACCTGCTGCGCGAGTGCGTGGCGGAAGGTGTAGCGGTCCGGGGCGCTCTCCCGGACGACCGCCGCGGCCAGCGCCTCGGTCAGGCCGTCGGCCGCCGCGGCGTGGTCGAGCCCGGATACGGCCGCCAGCAGGTCCTCGTCGGCCTGCACGCCGAGGACTGCGGCGGCGGCCACCACGGCGGAGCCGGCCGGGCCGAGCCGGGCGAGCCGCTCCTCGACGGCGTCCCGCAGCCCCTGCGGCACCTCGCCGTGCTCCAGTTCGGCGACCGCGTCGCCGCCCGCGCGCCCCGCCGGTGCGGGCCGCTCGGCGATGGTGATCAGGTCCTCCTCGGCGACCAGCGGCAGGCCCTGGCTGCGGTCGAAGAGCACCCGGACGAGTTCGGGCGTGGCCCGGGTGCCGAGCGCGGTCCGGGCCAGGTCGTGGACGTCCGTCTCGCTCAGCGGGCCCAGCCGCAGCAGGTCTCCGCCGACCCCGGGGGCCCGGCGGTAGGCGGCGCCCAGCAGCGGGGTCCCGGCGGGCAGGTCCTCGGGGCGGTAGGTGAGGACCAGGGTGAGCTGCGGCGGCATGTCGCGGGCCAGCTGGAGCAGCAGTTCGCGGGTCTCCTCGTCGGCCCAGTGCAGGTCCTCGACCAGCAGGATCACCTCGCCCAGCGCGCCGAGCAGCGCCCGGACGCCCTGCACCAGCAGGTGGCGGGCGGAGGCCGCACCGTCCGCCGGATCGGCGGGGTCCGGCGGCAGCACCGGCGCGAGGTCGGGCAGCACCCGGCGCAGCGCACCCGCGCTGGGCGGCAGGGCGGTGCCGGACGGCAGCAGCGCGGCGACCCCGCGCAGCGCGTCCACCACCGGCCCGTACGGCAGCGGCTCGCGCAGCGGGTGGCAGTAGCCGGTCAGGACGGGCCGGTCGGGGTGCGGCCCGGACCGCGCGGCGGGCACCCGGGTCCGGACGGCGGCGAGGGCCTCGGCGACCAGGCGCGACTTGCCGATCCCCGACTCGCCCTCGACCAGCAGCACGGCGGGCGGCACGGCGAGGGCCGCGACGGCCCGCGCCAGTTCGGGACGGCGGCCGACGAAGGCGAACCCGGTGGCGCGCGTGCCCGGCCGCGACGGCGCGTTCACCGCCGACCGCCCGTCCGCTGCCGCCGGACGGGGCGGGGCGCGGGGGTTGCGGAGGCACCGGGCATGCCCCCATCATGCCCCGCGGCGAAGGCGGCGGGCCGGGCGGGGACGGCGGGGTGGGCGAGGACGTGCATGCCGTTCACCTGGCCTTGCTCGGGCGGGACGGCCGCAGCGGGCCGCTGATCAAGAAGACCGCCGGAAGACTGCGGGGATCAATAGGGGTCGCTACCCATCCGTACGCACCGGCCCCCGGATCGCTCCCGCCGCGCGTCCGCGCGGCTCCCGTGGCACCGGGCGCCGAACAGCGCGCGGGCGGTCCGCTCACCGGGCGAGCAGCCGCCGCAGCCAGCGCAGCCGGGCCCCGGCGGCGTCCCGGCTGACGGCGGCCTGCGGCGCGACGGTGTCGAAGCCGTGGAACGCACCCGCCCACACGTGCAGTTCGGCCTCGCCGCCGGCCCGCCAGAGGGCATCGGCGTACCCGACGGCCTCGTCCCGGAAGGTCTCGGCCGACCCGACCTCGATGTAGGTGGGCGGCAGCCCGGAGAGATCCGTGGCCCGGGCCGGGGCCGCGTACGGCGGCAGGTCCTCCGCGCCGTACGCGGGTCCCAGCGCCGCCCGCCAGGCCGTGGTGTTGGAGGTGCGGTCCCAGGTGTCGTGGCCGGCCAGCTGGTGGTGGGAGAAGGTGCGGTCGCGGTCGTCGAGCATCGGGCTCAGCAGCAGCTGGCCGATCGGCACCGGTCCGCCGCGGTCCCGGGTGAGCAGGGCCAGGGCGGCCGCCAGCCCGCCGCCGGCGCTCTTCCCGCCGAGCACGATGCGGTCCGGGTCGAGGCCCAGCCCGGCCGCGTCCTCGGCGACCCGGACGAGTCCGGCCCAGCAGTCCTCCAGGGGCAGCGGGTACTGCGCCTGCGGTGCGAGGCGGTACTCGACGGAGACGACGGCCGTTCGCAGCGGGAGCGCCCAGTCGCGCAGCGCCCGCGGGAGCACCGACCGGGCGTTGCCCATGATCATCCCGCCGCCGTGCAGGTAGTACAGCACCGGCAGCGGCCCGGCAGCCCCGGCCGGCCGCCCGCAGACCAGCGCGACCTCCACGCCGTCCGGGCCGCCCGGCACCCGCAGCTCCTCGATCTCGAACAGCCCGCCGGCCGCCAACTCCCGGTCCGTGGGCCGGGGTCGGCGCAGGGCGTCCCGCTCCTGCCAGGCCGCCACGCGCTCCGGCGTGAGCTGCTCCCGCGCCGTGTCCCCCAGCCCGTCCAGCACCGCGCCCAGCTCCGGATCGAACGGCGGCACCCGCCGGCCCGACACCCCGTCACCGCTCCCCACGCCAGGCACCTCCCCCTGCCCCGGTCACCCCCGGCCGGGGACCGCCCGCCGCCCGATCGTCGCACACCAGCGGCCAGGACCAGTCCCGGCCGCCGGCGCGGGGTGGGGCGCTCGCCGTGCCGGGCTACGCGCGGACGCCGTCGATGGTGAGTCTGAGGTGGCGGGGGCCGCGGAGGACGGCGTTCTGGCGGTAGGGGGGCGGGTCGTCGACGAGGCTGGGGCGCTCCAGTCGGCGGGCGAGTTCGGCGAGGGCGAGCTGGGCCTCCAGGCGGGCCAGCGGGGCGCCGAAGCAGCTGTGGATGCCGCTGCCCAGGCCGAGGTGCTGGATGTCGGGGCGGTCCGGGTCGAAGCGGTCCGGGTCGGCGAACCGCTCGGGGTCGCGGTTGCCGGCGGCCACGACCAGGTACAGCGAGGAGCCCTTGGGGATGGTGACGCCGCCGACCTCGATGTCGGCGATGGGGGTGCGGTTGGGCAGCATCTGCACCGGCGGCTCGTAGCGCAGCAGTTCCTCCACCAGCGGCACGGCCAGCCGGGCGTCGGCGCGCAGCCGCTCCAGGATCTCGGGGTGGCGCAGCAGGGTGAGCATGCCGTTGGTGATGAGGTTGACGGTCGTCTCGTGCCCGGCGATCAGGAGGAGGGCGGCGTGGGCGAGCACCTCCATCGGGGTCATCGGTGTTTCGACGCCCCGGCCGGAGGCGAGGTGGGAGAGCAGGTCGTCGCCCGGGTCCCGGCGGCGTTCCTCGATCAGGTTGTTGAGGTAGAGGCCGAGTTCCATGCGGGCCTGCTGCACGCCGCGGTCGCGTTCGGTGGTGTCCTGGCCGGGCTGGGGGTCGAGGGAGGCGACGAGGGCGTCGGCCCAGTCGTGGAACTGGGCCTCATCGGCGCGGGGGATGCCGAGGAGGCGGCAGATCACGGTGACGGGGAACGGGTAGGAGAACCGCTCCACCAGGTCGACGGTGCCGTCCCCGGAGCCCTCGCCGTCCTCCAGTCCGTCGATCAGGCCGGTGACGATGGTGTGCAGTTCGCCGCGCATGCCGTCGACCCGGCGGGGGCTGTGCGGGGGGCCGAACGGGCGGTTCGTCAGGGCGCGCAGGCGGTCGTGCTCGGGCGGGTCGAGGCGCAGGAAGGACGGCGGCAGCATCCCGTCGCCCGCGCCGCCGTCCTCACCGGGCAGCGCCTCGTCGGTGGCCGAGCGGTGGCGGACCTCGGAGCTGACCCGCGGGTCGTGGAGGAGGCTGCGGAGGGCGTAGTAGCCGCCGACCACGTACGGGCCGGTCTCGTCGTGGTGCACGGGACTCTCGCGCAGGCGGGCGTACAGCGGGTACGGGTCGTGGCGGTTGGCGTAGTCGGTCATCTGCTGCAGGAGCGAGGGCTCGGTCATCACGGTCCTTCGGGAAGGCGCGGGCGGCGGCGGGGCGGGTCACACGGCCCGGGGAGGGTGACACGGCCCGGAGTGGGTCACACGGTCCGGGAGGCCGGGGCGGGTCACACGGCCCGGGGAGGGGTGAAAGTGATCTTCCGGTCGGCCGGGGAGTAGCCGCTGACGGTGACCGTCGGACCGTGCGAGGGCACGGACGGGTCGGGGAAGCCGGCCGCGACCGGCTCGGCGCCGTCCGGGCGGCCGTCCAGGGTGTCGAACTCCGGCGGGAAGGGGGCGATCCGCTGGACCAGTTCCTCGTAGAACGGCAGCCAGCGCCCGTGGTCGAAGGTGACCGCGCCGACCACCCGGCCCCGGTGCCCGTAGACGGCGGTGAACCGGCGTTCGGCGAGCGAGCCCTGGGCGACGACGAGTTCCTCGCCCATCGACGGCACGCCGACCGATTTGATGTTCACCCCGAACTGGGAGGACCAGAACGCGGGCACCCAGAGGTGCGGCCGGCGTTCGGGCGCCGGGCTGATCATGTTGTGCGCGGCGATCTCGGCCTGGGCGACCGCGTTGCCCCAGTGCTCCAGCGACAGGAACTGGTAGCCGAACAGCGGGTGCGGGGCGCGGGCCACGTCCCCGGCGACGAACACGTCGTCGGTGACGATCCCGCGGACGTCGAACGCCCGGCAGCCCGCGTCGCAGGCGATGCCGCGCGGTCCGGCGCCCAGGCCCGAACCGGCCAGCCAGTCGGTGTTGCGGATCGCGCCGAGCGAGACGACGACGACGTCCGCCTCGACGGTGCTGCCGTCCGACAGGTGCACCGAGCGCACCCGGCCCGCGGCGTCGCCCTCCAGCCCGGTCACCTTGACGCCGCACCGCAGGTCGACCCCGCCCGCGCGGTGCATCTGCGCCGCGACGTCCCCGAGCACCGCGCCGAGCGCGCCGACCAGCGGCGCCCCGCCGCGTTCCACGACGGTCACGTCCAGGCCGCGTTCCCGGCAGCCCGAGGCGATCTCCGAGCCGGTGAAGCCCGCGCCGATGACGACGACCCGGCGGGGGCCGCGGGCGAGGTGCTGCTCCAGCCGTACGGCGTCGTCGCGGGTGCGCAGCACCAGGACGCCGTCGAGGGCGGCCTCCGCCGCGACGGGCCAGGGGCGGGCCCGGACGCCGGTCGCGATGAGCAGCCGGTCGTAGCCGACGGTGTCGCCGTCGGCCAGCCGCACCCGGCGGGCGGCCAGGTCGAGGCCGGTGGCGGCGCAGCCGAGCCGCCATTCGGCGTCCACGTCGCGGCGCTGCGGCAGGGCGGTGTGCTCGGCCGGGGAGCGGCCCAGCAGGACCTGCTTGGAGAGCGGCGGCCGGTCGTACGGCGCGTACGGCTCGTCGCCGATCAGGGTGAGCGAGCCGGTGAAGCCCTCGTCGCGGAGGGTTTCGGCGGCGCGCAGTCCTGCGAGCGAGGCGCCGACGACGACGATGCGGCCCTCGCGGCGGAGCCAGTCGGTCCAGGCGTCCCGGTTCACCGCGCACCGCCTCCGCTCGGGCCGGCGGCTGCGGTACCGGCCGCGGCCGCGGCGATGCGGTGGTCCGGGCGACCGGGGCCGTCCGCGTCGTCCACGTCGTCCACGTCGTCCACGAGGATGGCGCGGACCGGGCAGGCGGCGACCGCCCGGGCCAGCCGTTCCTGCTGGTCGGCTCCGGCGAGCGGGGTGTAGAGCAGGGCCTCGTCCCCGTGCATGGTGAACACGTCCGGGGCGAGGAAGGCGCACTGTGCGTATCCCTGACAACGGTTGAAGTCGACGACCACCCTCATCGGGCTCCGCCTTTCGAGGAGGGGCATGTCCGGTGCCAGCCTCCGCCACGACCGCCGGCCGCGCCCCCCGGAGCTCTCCGGAGGGGTGATGCGGCCCGGCGCAACCGCAGCGCTGCTCAGCACCCCGCGGGCGCGCAGCGGCTCTTCGAGGTCCTCGTTGTCGCCCCGGTCGACCGGCTCCGGCAGTTCGGCGACGACCACGAGTTCCGCGAACCGCCCGGCGGGGGTCGCCCCGCAGGCTACCGGGACTACGCGGACCGGGATCCGGCGGGCCCGGCTCCCCCGGTGCGGGGGGTGTAGGTGAGGACCACGACGCCGGTGTCGAGCACCTGGGTGCCGGCCAGCTCCAGCCGGTGCCGGAAGCCGTCCGCGGCGAGCGTGCCGCCGCCGGCGATCACCGGGTGCACCCAGAAGTGCACCTCGTCCAGCAGGCCGTGCGCCAGCAGGGTCCTGGCGACCGGCCCGAAGCCGTACATGAGGATGTCGCCGCCCGGCTGCGCCTTGAGTTCGGCGATCTCCGCGACGGCCCGGTCCGGGGCGAGCACGGCGGTCCTGCCCCAGTCGCCGCCGGGCAGTGTCGAGGAGACCACGTACTTGTCGATGCCGTTCATCCGGTCGGCGAAGGCGTCGCTGCCGGCCCGGCTCGACCAGGCCGAAGCGAAGTCGACGTACGTCCGACGGCCCATCAGCAGCGCGTCGGCCGCGAACAGCAGCTTGTTCGCGTAGCGCTCCAGGTCGTCGCTCCAGTAGTCGAACGACCACTGGTCGAGTCCCTCGGTGTCGCCGTCGAGGGAGATGTACGTGGAGTTGATGATCCTGCGCATGGACGTGCCGCTCCTGGGTCGGTAGGGGGCGCCTGCGGCACCGTCCGGGGGCCGCGCCCGCGGTGCTGTGGACCGCGGGGCGTCCGCCACCCGTGGCCGGGGCGATGCCTCCAGCCTGCGAGATGCGCCGGTCGGGCGGCAAGTACCAAGAACGACACGTGCGTTCACCCCGGCTACACGATCCGGACGGCGGGCCCCGGGGCGCCGGCCCCGGGGCTCGGCCGCGTCAGCGGAAGACGGCGATGTGTTCGCGCACCCAGTCGTCGAACGTGAGCAGGGGCCGGCCGATGACGGACCGGACGGAGGGCCGCTGGGCGAGGGTCCAGTCGACGAGTTCGGCGTAGTGGTCGGCGTACTGCTCCAGGGCGTACAGGGTGACGTCGACGGCGCCGTCGGGCCAGCCGTGGCGCTGCCAGACCGCGCGGCCCTCCGCCGGGGTGAGCTCGACGGCCGCCAGGTCGCGGCCGAGGGCGGCGGCGAGGCTGCGGACCCGCGCGCGGGTGCTGATCGGCAGGCCGATCGCCTCCAGGACCGTCCCGGTGAAGTCGTCGCGGGTCAGTGCGGCCGCGGCCACGGCCGCGAGGTCCTCCTCGTGGATGAAGGGGTAGTGCCCCCGGTCGAGGAGCGCCTCGCGGACGGTGCCCTCGGCGCGTACGCTCGCGGGCCAGTCGGATCCGGTGGCCGGGTAGCTGCCTTCGAGGGCCGCGCCCATCACGGCCGAGGGCCGCAGGTGCGTCCAGAGCAGCCCGGACGCCTCGACGGCCCGCTCGACCGCCAGCCAGTGCCAGGTCTCCGGCGGGTACGCCGCCTCGTACTCCGACCCGTGCGAGGACAGCAGGACCGCCTTGCGGACCCCCGCGTCCCGGGCCAGGGCGAGGGCGTCGCCGACGGTGGCGGGGTGCGCGCCGGCCAGGAAGACCGCCTCGATCCCGTCGAAGGCACGGGAGTTCGCGAGCGGCCGGGTGACGGAGCCCTCGACCACGTCGACGCCGGCCGGCCAGTCGTCGCACTGGCCCGGTTCGGCGAGTACCCGCACCCGGCCGTCCAGGGCGAGCAGTTGGCGGGCCAGGCGGCGGCCGACGAGGCCGGTCGGGCTGCTGCCCTCGCGCTTGCACGGGGCGACCGCGGTCAGCAGGTAGCGGCTCCCGGCCGCCACCGAGGGTGCGTGCACGAAGTTGTCCACGGGCAAGACCTTTCCACGCTGGGCGGAGATCTTGCACCTGGCCGAACGGCCGAGGCTGCGGATCGAGTGCGGTGAGTGTATCAGCACAGAGCCGGCCAACCGGCCCGTCCCGCAAGGGCCTTGATGCGCGCCTCCCTCCGCGTCCTGCGGTGCAGGGCACGGAGGGAGGCGCGGCCCCGGCCGCGCCCTCAGCGCACGACCGGGGGTCAGGGCAGGCAGCCGACGTGGGCGAGGGCGCGCTTGAGCAGCGCGCCCTGCCCGCCGGGCATCTCCTGCTGGACGAGCGGCGACGCCGCCTCCTCCGGGGTGAACCAGACCAGGTCGAGGGCGTCCTGCCGCGGTCGGCAGTCGCCGGCCACCGGGATGATGTAGGCGAGCGACACGGCGTGCTGGCGGGGGTCGTGGAACTCGGTGATCCCCAGGGTCGGGAAGTACTCGGCAACCGTGAACGGCTGGAGCGAGACCGGGATCCGGGGCAGCGCGACCGGACCGAGGTCCTTCTCCAGGTGCCGGACCAGCGCGTCGCGGATCCGCTCGTGGTGCAGCACCCGGCCCGAGACCAGAGTGCGGCTGACCGTGCCGTCCGGGCCGATCCGCAGCAGCAGCCCGATCTGGACCACCTCGCCGGCGTCGTCCACCCGCACCGGGACCGCCTCGACGTACAGAATCGGTATCCGGGCCCGCGTGGTCTCCAGCTCCTCGGGAGCGAGCCAGCCCGGTGTGGTCTCCGTCATGTCAGACATTGGCCGATCGTACGTCGCCCGACGGCACCGCAGCCCGCCGCCCCGCCCGAGTCAGGCGGGCAGCGGGAGTTCGGGCCGACGGCTGCCGGGGGTGGAACCCGGCGGCGCCGACGGCGACGAGCGCCGCGGCCGGGTCGAGGTACCTCGGCCCCTCCAGGAATCCGAACACGGGCAGCAGTTCGGACTCCCCGACGCGCCCCTCCCGGGCGGCGGCGATCAGCGCCTCCAGCCGCGGGAGGAACTGCTCGCGGACCTCGGCCCAGCCGCCCCGTTCCATGGCGCGCTCGACGAGGCGGTCCCCAATGTCGAGGGCGGAGTTGGTGATGCGCTCGCCGCGGTCCGGTGCGGGCCGATGCGGTGTGCTCCGAGACGGGGCGCGGCGGTCGTCCGCGGTGCCCGTGCGGGCGGGGACGACGCTACCGGCCGGGTTCGACAGGCCCGCCGGCCGGGGCGCCGCCCTCGGCCGGACCCGGTGGACCACCGGGTCCGTCGGATCCACCGGAGCCCACGGGGCGCAGGGCGGCGGGGTCGGCGATCACCCAGGCCGCCGAGCGGTCCTCGCCCCAGCGGGCGTGGGCGATCCAGGGCATGCCGGGGGCGGGCCTGCGGCGGGCGGTGACCAGCGCCGAGTGCCAGGCGCCCCCGGTGCGCAGCCAGGCCAGCCGCCAGCAGCGTTCGGCGGGGGCGGTCGCGGGCGGCCCGGCGAGTTCGCGCGGCACGAGGACGGCGTCCGGCTGCCCTCCCGCGCCGGCGGGGCCGACTCCGGCAGGCCCGGTGCCGGCGGGCTCGGGCAGCGGGCGGATCCGCTGGTCGTCGAAGAGGAACCAGCCCCAGTTCTCGCGGCCGGGGGCGTCCTCGCCCCAGGCGACGTGGACGACCCAGCCGGTGCCGCCCGGCGGGCGCCGCCACACGGTGAGCACGGCCGGCCGCCAGTGCCCGCCGAGGCGGATCTCGACCAGGCGCCACCGCCGGACGTCGCGGTGCGCGCCGGGCAGGGTCATCAGCTCGCGCGGCGCCGGTTCGGCGTCGCCCTGGTGCCGCTCCGGCGAGCGGTGGGGACGCGAGAACGGCACGGCAGCAGTCATAGAACTATTGTTCGATAATTGCCCGAGGTGATCAAACGTCAGCGTCGTCCGACACCTCCCGGACGCCCGCCGTCCCGTGCAGGACCAGCCCCGCGGTCCGGGCCTCCTCCAGGCTCCGGTTGAACGCGGCGGCCTGTTCGGCCGGCTCCAGCTCCATGAGGTCCGGCGGCCACGTCCCCGGCGCCACCACGATCACGGCCACCGCCCCCCGCATCCCGGCCGCCGCCAGCCACCCCGGCGAGGCGGGCACCCGGGTGGCCGGTTCCCACACCTGCCGGCCGCCCACCAGGACCAACCGCATCAGCCGGTCGCCCGCCACCTCCACCACCGCCGTCGTCTCCGGCGGCTCCCCCGCCGCCAGGACGAACCCGCTGTCCACCGCGTGCTCCACCAGTTCGCCGTGCAGCACCGGGCCGACCTCGACGATCACCTCGGCCAGCGGCACCCCCTCGGCCGTCTCCCGCACTGCCAGCGCCCACACCATCGGCAGCCGCTGCGCTCCACTGCCCGTCTCCTCCGCCATGCCCAGCCCAACGACCGACGGGCCCCGACCGCACGCCCCCGCGTCCGGTGCAGTCCCGCCGATTCGCGCCGGCGCCCGCCGGCTCCCGCCCGCACGCCACCGCGCAGCCCGCCCGGGCCGGCCCCCGCCGTCAGCGCGTGTCGCCGACCCAGTCCCAGCGGCGGAGGTCCCCGGGACGCGGCTCGTAGTGGGTCCGGCCGCCCGCTCCGTAGCGGCCGATCTCGGTGCGCAGCGCGGCGCCGTCGGCGAGTTCCTCGGCACTCCAGCCGGTCACGTCGAGCAGCAGGCCGTCCAGCGGGCCCGCGCACAGCTCCCGGTAGTCGCGGCCGGGCTGCGGCCCCGGGTCCGGGTCCTCGTGGTCCGCGCCGTAGACCCGGCCCCGCATCAGCGTCTCGTCGTCCATCCGCCCAGCATCCCAACCGCCTCTGACACCCGGGCGACGCCGCCACCGGGCGCAGCCCGTCCGGGGGCCGTACCGTCCGAAGCGATGAACGCCCGCACCCCCTTCGACGAGATCGCCGACGCCCTCCACACCCTGCCGCCCGGCGACTTCACCGCCGCCCGCAACACTGCCGCCGACCGGGTGAAGAAGGACGACCCCGCCCTGGCGAAGCGGGTCCGCGCGCTGCACCGCCCCACCCTGGCGGCCTGGGCGGCGAACCTGCTCGCCCACCGCCGGCCCGGCCTGGTCCGGGACCTGCTGGACCTCGGCGGCGCGCTCCGGGAGGCCCAGGCGCACCTGCACGGTGAGCAGCTGCGGGAGCTTGCCGACCGGCGCCGCCGCCTCGTGCACGCCCTCGTCGCCCGGGCCGGGGAGGAGGCGCGGTCCGCGGGGCAGGTGCTGGGGGCGGACGCCCTGGACGGGCTGGAGCGGACCCTGACCGCGGCGCTCGCCGACCCGGAGGCCGGGCGGCTGCTGGCCGAGGGGCACCTGTCGGCCGTCCTGGAGCCGGTGCTGTGGCCGGGCGCCGCCGATCGGGTCCCCGCCCCGGATCCCACCCCGGCCCCCGCCGCCGGGGCAGCCCGGAAGGCCGTACGGAAGGGTCCGGGGAAGGCACCCCGGGAGGCCCCGGGCACCGCGGAGCCCCCGGCCGGGGACGCCGCCGCGAAGGCCGGGCGGGCCGCCGAGGAGGAACGGCGGCGCACCCTCGCCGAGGCCCGGGCGGCGGCCGAGGAGGCGGAGCGGGCCGCCGTGGAGGCCGGGCGGCGGGCGCAGGAGGCCGACGACGGGCTCGCCGCCGCCGGGAGCGCCCGCGAGCGTGCCGAGGACGAGGCCGCCCGGGCCCGTACCGCCCTGGAGGAGGCCCGCGAGCGCGACGCCGCCGCCCGGGCCGGCCTCGCCGGGGCCGAGCGGCAGCGGAAGGCCGCCGACCGGGCCGCCCGTACGGCGCGGGGGCGGACCGAGCGGGCCCGGGAGGCCGCCGCCCGCGCGGCGCAGCGGCTGGCGGAGCTGGATCCGGGGTGACCCCCGTCCCGCCGCGGGGCGGGGCCGGGCGGCCTCCCGCCCGCCGCGCTGGACCCGGTCAGAGGCCGGTCAGAGGCCGGTCAGAGGCCGGTCGCAGGTCGGTCAGAGCTCGGTCAGAGCTCGGTCAGCTCGCCGAGGCCCAGGGTGCGCAGGGTGAGGTCGGCCATCGCGAGGTGCCCGGCGGCGTTGGGGTGGACCGGGTCGTCGAGCCAGGCGATCGGCTCGCCGTCGGGGAAGCGGGCCAGCCAGTGGGCCTCGTGGTCGACGAGCAGCGCGCCGGTCTCCTTGGCGATCTCCCGGACGACCCGGCAGTAGGCGGGCATGTCGGACCGGACCGCCCGGCCGACCGTGCTGACCAGCACCGGGGTGTGCAGCACGATCTGCGCGCCCGCGGAGCGGTCGACGATCTCCCGCAGGTCGGTGCGGAAGGCGTCCAGCCCGGCGAGCCCGGCCCGGGCGTCGTTGGTGCCCAGCGAGACGGACAGCACGTCCGGGGTGAAGCGGCCGATCAGGTGGTCGTACTCGCCGAGGACGTCGCAAGCCCGCCAGCCGGAGACGCCGGTGTTGACGACGACGTCGGTGAGCCGGCCGAGCTGCCAGCCGATCCGCTCGGCCAGGTGCTCGACCCAGCCCCGCGCCCCGTGGGTGTGCAGGACGGCCTGGGTGATGCTGTCCCCCGCGGCCACCCAGGTCATCGGCTTCGACGACAGTTCGATCATGTGGAAGGTCCCCCTCGTGTTCGGTTGCTCGCAGCACGCCCGACGGGCGCAGTCGATCATGGACGCCAACGATGCCACCGTTCCGGATCTTCCCGCGCGCATCGACCGAGTTCGGGAGGCATGGAATCCGCCGATCGGGTCAGACGATCGGAGCACCGATCTCCGACCGATCGACTCGAAGGAGCTGTGGTCGTGGCCTCCACCTCCCGCCTGCCCGGGGCAGCCGAGCACCACTGGAACTGGCAACTGCGCGCCGAGTGCCGCACGGTCGACAGCGCCGTCTTCTTCCACCCCAGCAACGAGCGCGGAGCCGCCGCGAAGGACCGGGACGAGGCCGCCAAACAGGTCTGCGGCCGGTGCCCGGTCCGCATCGAGTGCCGGCGCCACGCCCTGCTGACCCGTGAGCCGTACGGCGTGTGGGGCGGCCTCACCGAGACGGAGCGGTCCTCGCTGCTGGCCCGGCGCGGCACCACAGGCCCGTCCACGGCCCCGCGCCGGCCCGCGGCGGGCCGGTCCGCGCGGCCGGCCGCCTGACCGCCGTACACGAAGGAGGTACCGCCGTGATGTGGGTCCTGCTGCTGGTCCTGGCCGCCGTCGTCCTGGGCCTGATCGGCGCGGTCGCCGACGGCCTGCTCTACCTGCTGTTCCTCGGCATCCTCGTGTTCCTCGCCGCGCTGGCCCTGGCCGGCGTCCGCTTCCGCCGCTCCGGACGCCACCCCACCCGGTGATCGCGCCGGCCCGACAGCCGGCGGCCCCCGTCACCGCAGCCCGCGCCGCCCCGCCGCCGGCGCCGCCGCGGGCTACTCCACCCGGTGCGTCATCGCCTCGCGGATGGCACGGGTGCGCTCGGCGAGCGCCGGCAGGTCGTCCGTGGTCGTGCCGCTCCGGTGGTCCGCCACCGCGCCGATCGTGGTGCCGCCCTGGTCGGCCCAGGCGCAGGTGGGCACCTGCCCGATCTGGTGCCCCACGCACTTGAGGAAGCCGCCGAGCGGGCCGGGCGAGAAGACCGTGTACCCGCCGGACGAGGAGGGCGTACCCGCGGGGTTCGGCACCAGGACGGGGTCCACACTGCCCAGGAGGCGGTCCAACTCGCCGACGGGCGCCGCGAACGAGCCGGTGGCACCGGCCACCAGGAAGTCGGCCTCGGCGCTGCCGGGCAGCCGGTAGGCGGTGACGAAGTGCTCGCGGTACCGGGTCGTCCCCGGCAGGTCGGGGAACAGCTCCCGGTCGAGCTGCGCGTACTGCCCCGTGCCGTCCGGCTCCCGGGTCAACTGCCCGACGGTCTGCGGCGGGTCCAGTCGGAAGCTCTCCGGCGAGTCCGGTCCGAGCACGGTGGCCAGCGCCCCGGCGACGAGGAGCGCGCCCGCGACCGCACCCGCTGTGACCCAGGTCCGCCGCTGCACCCGCTGCCACCAGGGTGGGACGGGTCCGGCCGGCTCGGCCCAGCGGGCCTTGAGCCGGTCCGCGGAGGACCCGGCGGCGGGATCCGCGGCGCCCTCCGCGGTATCGGCGACGGGAGAGGCATCCGTCCTGCTGTTCGACATGGGGCGAACAATGGACGCCCCGCCCCCACCTGGTCAAATGCGCCAGGACCACTGTCGGCGAGTTAGGTAAGCCTTGCCTTCGCTGCCCTATGATGCGGGCATGAAGAAGATCATCCACGCCTTAGCGGTCGCCGCTGCCACGGCGGTGCTCGCCGCACCGACCGCCCTCGCCGCTCCGGCGTCCGCCGCCGACCGGCCCGCCGATCCGCCCGCCGGTCGGGGGCAGGGCCCCGCCCGGATCGAACTCCCGCGCCCGACCGGCAACTTCGCCGTGGGCCGGGACACCGTCCACCTCGTCGACCGCGGCCGCAAGGACCCCTGGGTGCCCGCCGAGGACCGCGAGCTGATGCTCTCGCTGTACTACCCGGCCCACGAGGGCACCGGAACCCCCGCGCCCTACCTGGCCGTCGACGAGGCGAAGGCGCTGCTCACCGACCGCGGGCAGCTCGCCGAGCACACCACGCCCGAGCGGGTGGCGGCCACCCGCACCCACGCCCGCGCCGGTGCGGTGCCCCGCGCCACCGCTCCGCGCCGCTACCCGCTGGTCGTGCTCTCCCCCGGCTTCACGATGCCCCGGGCCTCGCTCACCGGACTCGCGGAGGACCTTGCCAGCCGGGGCTACGTCGTGGCCACCGTGGACCACGCCTACGAGTCGGACGGCACGGTCTTCCCCGGCGGCCGGCTCCTCGCCTGCCAGGCCTGCGAGCAGGTGTTCCCGACCCGCGACCTGCGCCGGGTGTCCGACGGCCGGGCCAAGGACCTCTCCTTCGTCCTGGACCGGCTCACCGGCCCGCGCCCGGCCTGGCGCCACTCCTGGCTGATCGACCCGCGCGCCATCGGCGTGGCCGGGCACTCCATCGGCGGCAACGCGGCCTCGGCCACCATGGCCGCCGACCCGCGGGTGGACGCCGGCGCCAACCTGGACGGCACGTTCTTCACCCCGGTCCCCGAAGCCGGTCTGAACGGGCGCCCCTTCCTGATGGTCGCCGGCGACCCCGCCCTCCTGCCGCCGGACCTCGACGACCCGTCCTGGGGCGAGGCCTGGCCCCGGCTGGACGGCTGGAAGCGCTGGCTGACCGTCACGGGCATGGGCCACCCCGGCTTCACCGACTGGCCGGTGCTCGGGGACGCGTCCGGCTACCCCCACCCGGAGACGCCGCTGTCCGGTGCCCGCTCGCAGCAGATCGTCCGCTCGTACGTCGGCGCGTTCTTCGACCTCCAGCTGCGCGGCATCCCCGCCCCGCGGCTGGACGGCCCGAGTGCGGCGGACCCCGAGGTCGTCTTCCACCGGCCCTGAGGCGCGGTACCGCGGGAGTGGGGGTCGGGAACACGCCCGGTCCCCACCCCTGCCGACGACCCCGCCCCCCATCCAGGCCCAGGCCCAGGCGGCCGTCAACCGGCCGCGCCGCCGCGCCTGCGGTGCTCGTCGAGGGCCTGCCACACCCTGTCCCGCAGGAACGGCGCCTCGGTGAAGCGGATGCCCGTGGCGTCGCGCAGGGCGTTGGCGAAGGCGGGCGGGACGGGGTTGAACGGGCTCTCGCTCATGGACTTGGCGCCCAGCGGCCCGATGGCGTCCGAGGTCTGCGAGAAGTGCACCTCGGTCCGCGGGACGTCCGCGAAGGCCGGCAGCCGGTAGCGGCGGAAGGCCGCGGTGGTGACCTCGCCGCGGTCGTCGACGAGCACCTGCTCGAAGAGCGTCGCCCCGAGGGCCTGGGCGACGCCGCCCTCGACCTGGCCGCGGCACTGCATCGGGTTCATCACCTTCCCCGCGTCGGCGCCGTGGACGCTGCGCAGGATCCGGATCTCCCCGGTGTCGGGGTCGACGGCGATCCGGAACCACTGGGAGTTGAAGGCGATCGAGCGCGGCGAGCCGCCGAAGTGGCCGTCCGCCCTCAGGTCGACGCCCCGGCTGCGGGCGGCCTCGAAGACCTCCTTCAGCGCGACCGTGCGCCCGTCGCAGTCGACCGCGTCGGCGGTCAGCCGCAGCAGGCTGCGCGGGGTGCGGGCGTACTCCGCGGTGAACGAGAGGATCTGCTCGGCGAGGGCGTTGGCCGCCCGCATCACGGCCTTGCCCGCGACGACCGTCCCGGCCGAGCCGAACACCCCCGTGTCGTGCCGGACCACGTCGGTGTCGGACCCGGACGGCGATCCGGTCGACGGTGGTGCCGAGCGCCCCCGCGGTGATCTGCTGGTGCACGGTGGTGGTGCCGTTGCCGAACTCCGCGGTGCCGACGGCGATGTCGTACGTGCCGTCCTCCAGCAGGGCCACCGTCGCGTCGGCGAGGTGGCCGCCGGGCGGGCCGCAGGCGATCGCCGCCATGGCGAAGCCCTGGCCCACCAGCCAGCCCTCGGGGGCGAGTCCGGCACTGGTGTCGTCGGCGAGCGCGTTCCGTACGACCTGCAGGCACTGGTCGAGCCCGTACGAGGCGATGTGCAGGTCCTCCTCCTCGCCGAGCGGCCCCTCCATGTGCTCGCCCGGGCCGATGATGTTCTTCTCCCGCAGCACCAGCGGGTCTAGGTCCAGCCGGCGGGCCGGTTCGTCCATCGCCGACTCCACGGCGAAGGTGACCTGGCCCAGCCCGTAGCCGCGGAACGCCCCGGCCGGCACGCCGTTGGTGTAGACGGAGTACGCGTCGACCTTCTTGTGCGGCGCCCGGTAGACGCCCATCGACTCGCCGACGCTGTGGAACATCACGGCCGGCCCGTGGTTGCCGTACGCGCCGGTGTTCGCCACCACCCGGTACTGCAGCGCCGTCAGGGTGCCGTCCCGCTTGGCGCCGATCCGGACGGTGATCCCGAACGGGTGCCGGGTGGTGGCGCCGTGGAACTGCTCGGCGCGGGTGAACTCCAGCTTCACCGGCCGGTGCAGCCGCAGGGCCGCCAGCACCACGATGTCCTCGGTCAGCATCTCCTGCTTGCCCCCGAAGCCGCCGCCCACCCGGCCCGCGACCACCCGGACCCTCTCCATCGGCAGGTCGTAGAGGTCGCACAGCGCCCGCCGGGTGAGGAACGGCACCTGGGTGGACGAGCGGACCACGATCCGCTCCCCGTCCGTCTCCTCGCCGGTCTCGAAGTACGCGACGCAGCCGTGCGTCTCCAGGCTGGCGCGCTGGACCCGCTGGGTCCGGAAGGTCTCCTCGTAGACGAGGTCGGCCTCGCGGAATCCCTGCTCGACGTCGCCCATCTCGCCGTGCGCCTCGCCGCAGACGTTGTTCGCGGCGCGGGCGATCCGCGACTCCGGGCCCTTGGGGTGGCGGGGCGCCGGGCAGCATCGTCTCCTCCGGGTCGAGCACGAAGGGGAGTTCCTCGTACCCGACCTCGATCCTCCGGCAGCCCTCCTCGGCCGCCGCCTCGCTCTCGGCGACCACCGCGGCCACCCGCTGGCCCACGAAGCGCACCACGTCGTCGAGCACCCGGGTGTCGTCCGGATCCTCGGCCGGGTGCTCGTGCCGCGCCGAGGAGTACAGCGTGTCCGGCGCGTCGTGGTGGGTGAACACGGCCACCACCTCCGCGTTCCGGGCGAAGCGGGAGAGCTCGGCGATGGTGCAGGTCGCGGCGATCTCCAGGTCGCCCGCCGCGGTCAGCCGTACCGGTTCCCAGCCCATCCGGCTCAGGTCGATCAGCCGGCGGATGTGCGGCTGCGGCTCGGAGAACAGGTACGTCCCCCCGCCCAGCCACGCGTCCCCGGGTCGCCAGGTGTCGCGGCGCCGCGCGTCGCGCACCTCCACCACCGTGTTCAGATCCACGTCCCACCACCGTCCTCGCCCGTTCAGTAGGGCGATTCAAGCAACGCGCACCGACCCGGTGGAGTGGACTCAAGCACCACGCCGTCCCGTTCGAATTGGTTGATCAACCAGGTGGCAGCCCTCGCATCGACATGGCGCCACGAACTGTAGCCTTGCGAATGCAAGGCGCGACGCAAGAGCGGCCTCCGGATCCGGGCCCGGACCGGAGAGCGGCGCTGCGGGTGGCGCCGGCCGCGCGGGCCCCGGAAATACCCCGGGAGGTATATTGGACGAGGAAGGACCGCTTTCCGCACCAACCCGCGAGGAGTACTGCGATGTGTCGACGTACCGTGTGCCGCACCTGCGGCAAGGCCGGCTATGCGGGGTGCGGCATGCACGTCGACCAGGTGCTCGCCGGGGTGCCCCGGGCCGACCGGTGCAGCTGCGACCGGAACGCGAAGAAGGGCGGCGGCTTCCTGGCGAGGCTGCTCGGCCGCCGCTGAACCCGCCGGAGCCGGTCGAACGGGCCGTGCCGGGGACTCCGGCACGGCCCGCGGGCACGTCCGCTGCCGCTGCGCCGACGCGCATGGTCGGACCCGCCCCGGCTAGGCGCGGGCCTCCTGCCGGTGGGTGCCGGCCGTCAGGGCCCAGATGACGAAGACGTCGACGGCGATCAGGACGATCGCCCAGAACGGGTAGTAGGGAATCCACAGGAAGTTGGCGATCATGCTCAGTCCTGCGGCGATCACACCGACGACCCGCGCCCACATCGCCCCGCTGAAGAGCATCAGGCCCGCGACCACGATCACGAGGCCCAGGATCAGGTGCACCCAGCCCCAGCCGGTGACGTCGAACGAGTAGACGTAGTTGCCGGTGATGACATAGCGGTCGTCGTTGACGATGGCGCCGATTCCCTGGAAGACCGCCATCGTGCCGCCGAACACCATCAGGCAGGCTGCGAAGACGGTCCAGCCCGCCGCGAACGGCTTGTGGCTGACGTTGCTGGCCATGATCGGGCTCCTTCGGTGAGAACCGTCGCCCGTTTCCGTGCGACCCTGGCGGAGGCCTCCACCACCAAGTTGCCACGGCTGTGCGGGTGCTGCTACTCCGGCGCCCCGCCGCGGCCCGGAAACCACCCGGCACCGGCGCGGGGGCCGGCTCGTCGTCGACGACCAGGATGTGGTTCATCGGCCGCTGCTGCGGTCGGGGCCGCCGTCGTCGGCGTCGGACCTCGCCGCGGGGTGTCCGGTGGCCGGCCGCGCGGGGCCGGGTGCGGCAGGGAGGGTGAGCAGCATGGTGGCTCCGCCGCCGGGGGTGTCCTCGACGTCCAGGCTGCCGCCCATCGCCTCGGCGAGGCCGCGGGAGAGCGCCAGGCCGAGGCCCACGCCGGTGGTGTTGTCGGTGTCGCCGAGGCGCTGGAACGGCAGGAAGACGCGGTCGCGGTCCTCCGGGGCGATGCCCGGGCCGCGGTCGACCACCCGGACCTCCACCCGGTCCCGCAGGTGGCTGGCGGCCACCAGGACGGGCGCGCCGGGTGCGTTGTGCCGCAGCGCGTTGGTGATGACGTTGGCGAGGACGCGTTCCAGCAGCGGCGGGTCGGCGAGGACGGCCGGCACGGTGTCCAGGTCGAGCGGCTGGACGGGCGCGTACGGGTCGGGCAGCGAGTCGAGGGCGCGCGGCAGGATCTCGTCCAGGTGGGTCGCGGTGAGGTGGAGGGTGAGGGCGCCGGCCTGGAGGCGGCTCATGTCGAGCAGGTTGTCGACCAGGCGGGTGAGCCGGACGAGGGACTCGTCGGCGGTGGCGAGCAGTTCGGCCCGGTCCTCGGGGGAGAACTCGACGTCGGGGCTGCGCAGCGAGCCGACCGAGGCGAGGGCGGCGGCGAGCGGGGTGCGCAGGTCGTGGCTGACGGCGGCGAGCAGGGCGGTGCGCATCCGGTCGGCGGCCCTGATGGGTTCGACCTCGGCGGCGGCGACGGCGAGCCGGTCGCGTTCCAGGGCGGCGGCGACGTGCGCGGCGAAGGCGGTGAGGACGCGCTGGTCGGCGGCGGGCAGCCGCCGGCCGGTGAGGACGAGGACGGCCGCCGGGCCCACGGCGGCCTCGGTCGTGTCGCGGGCGCCGCTGCCGCCGTCCTCCGGCTCCGTGGCGCCGTCGCTGCGGGCGAGCACCGCCCCGGTGCCGCTGTCGAGCAGGACCACCGTGCGCATGCCGAAGGCGGTGCGGGACTTCTCCAGCAGGGCGGGCAGTGCGTCGGCGCCGCGCAGCACGCTGCCGGCCAGGGTGGAGAGGGTTTCGGCCTCGGCGGTGGCGCGGGCGGCGCGGGCGGTGAGCCGGCCGGCGTGGTCGACGACGGTGGAGACGGTGAGGGCGACGGCGGCGAAGACCGCGAGCGCGATGAGGTTGTTGGTCTCGCCGATGGTGAAGGTGTGGACCGGCTGGATGAAGAAGTAGTTCAGCAGCAGCGACGCTATGACGGACGCCACCAGGGCGGACATCGCGCCGCCGAGCAACGCGACCGCCACGACGCCGAGTTGGAAGATCAGTGCGTCGGTGGTCAGGTTCACCGAAGCGTGGAACTG
The DNA here is from genome assembly GCF_053610105.1 of Kitasatospora sp. NPDC054939. Classification (NCBI taxonomy): domain Bacteria; kingdom Bacillati; phylum Actinomycetota; class Actinomycetes; order Kitasatosporales; family Streptomycetaceae; genus Kitasatospora; species Kitasatospora sp. NPDC054939. The sequence goes on from NZ_JBSGXP010000119.1 coordinate 25,288, forward strand.
CGAGAGCACCGCCGTGATCAGCCAGGGCAGGACGAACCCGGCCGCGTAGCCGGCCACGGTGCGGCGCCGGGAGTGGCGGCGGCCGAGCGCGGGCAGCCGGCCGCGGCCGGTGAACTCGTGGGTGACCATGTGGACGTCGATGTCCTCGGAGGCGTCCACGGTGATCTGACCGGTGCCGGGGCCGGTGAGGAACCGGTTCAGCCGGCCGCGGCGGCTGGTGCCGAGGACGAGCTGGGTGGCGTCGTGGGCGCGGGCGAAGGCGAGCAGCGCCGTCGGGATGTCGTCGCCGACCACCACGTGGTAGCTGCCGCCCAGGCTCTCCACCAGGTGCCGCTGCTGGGCCAGCGCGCCCGAGGACGCCCCGGCCAGGCCGTCGCTGCGGGTGACGTGCACGGCGAGGAGGTCGCCGCCGGCCGTGCGGTCGGCGATCCGGGCCGCGCGGCGGATCAGGGTCGCGCCCTCGGGGCCGCCGGTGAGGGCGACCACCACGCGCTCCCTGGTCTCCCAGACCCGGTCGATCCGGTGTTCGGCGCGGTAGTCGCGCAGGCCCTCGTCGACCCGGCCGGCCACCCAGAGCAGGGCGAGTTCGCGCAGGGCGGTCAGGTTGCCGACCCGGAAGTAGTGGGAGAGCGCGGCGTCCACCTTCTCCGCCTTGTAGACGTTGCCGTGGGCCATCCGGCGGCGCAGCGCCTGGGGGGCCATGTCGACGAGTTCGATCTGGTCGGCCCGGCGGACCACTTCGTCCGGGACGGTCTCGCGCTGCGGGATGCCGGTGATCTTCTGGACGACGTCGTTCAAGGACTCCAGGTGCTGGACGTTGACGGTGGTGATGACGTCGATCCCGGCGTCGAGCAGTTCCTCGACGTCCTGCCAGCGCTTGGCGTTGCGGCCGCCGGGGATGTTGGTGTGCGCCAGCTCGTCCACCAGGACGACGGCCGGGCGGCGGGCGAGGATCGCGTCGAGGTCCATCGCCTCGAAGTCGGCGTCCCGGTACGGGCGCCGCAGCCGAGGGACGACCTCCAGCCCGGCGAGCATGCCCTCGGTGTGCCGGCGGCCGTGGCACTCGATCCAGCCGACCACCACGTCCGCTCCGCGGTCCCGTCTCCGCCGTGCCTCGTCCAGCATCCGGTAGGTCTTGCCGACACCGGGGGCGGAGCCGAGGTACACCCTCAGCCGGCCCCGCCGGTGACCGGTTCCGGTGGTGAGGTCGCGGGCCATGGGCGCTGCTCTTTCCGTACGTGGGTGGCGGGTCGGTGGTGCGCGGACGCGGGCGACCGGCCCGGGC
>NZ_JBSGXP010000120.1:0-5680 GCF_053610105.1 Kitasatospora sp. NPDC054939
GCGGGCGGGGGCGCCGGCGGGGCGCCCGCCCCCGCCGCCCTTCACCCGGTCCGGCGGGCGGACGACAATCGGTACGGACGGCGCCGCGCGGGCGCCCGGAGAGGAGAGCGGCGATGACGACCGAGGCCGCGGCCAACGCCTGCACCGGACCGCGCCGGGGCCGCCCGCGCAGCGAGGCCGCCGAGCAGGCCATCTTCGCGGCGGTCGAACGGCTGATGGAGGAGGGCTCCGGCCTCGCCGAACTCACCATCGAGGGCATCGCCACCGCCGCCGGCGTCGGCAAGGCCACCATCTACCGGCGCTGGCCCAACAAGGAGGCGCTGCTGGTCGACGTGGTCTCCCGGCTGGAGGCGCCCGAGCCGCAGCTCGCCGGCGGCAGCGTCCGCGACGACCTGGTCGCCGTGATCGAGTACATGCGCCGACGGGGCCTGGCCAAGCGCTCCCGCTGGGTGCTCAAGGTCGCCCTCGGCCAGATGCACCACTGGCCCGAGCTGCACGCCGCCTACAAGGAGCGCGCCATCAAGCCGCGCCGCCGGATGCTGCACACCATCGTCGAGCGCGGGATCGCCACCGGCGAGCTCCGCGGCGACCTCCCCGTCGAACTCCTCGGCGACCTGCTGCTCGGCCCGATCCTCGCCCGCACCGTGCTCTGGGACGAGTCCGACCTCGACGACCCCGAGCTGCCGGCGACGATGGTGGACGCCCTCCTGTCCGGCCTGGCGGGCCCGCGGGCCTGATCCGCACGCCCGGACCGCGCGGGCACACGCGCCCGGGGCGCACCGCTGACCTGCGCCGCCGCCGCGCTCCGGCGCGCCGTCGGCGGCCTGTGCTCCGGGTCACTGAACCGGGCCGCGCCGGAACCCCGGCCGACCGGACCTGCGTCCCTCCCGGCATAGGCTGGGCCGGGAACCCGATCGCACCGGCCGCACGAACGGCCGGTGCACGGCCGTGCGAGCGGTCCGGACCGGCATCGGCACAGGCACAGCACGGAGCTCGACACGGGGAGCGGCATGGCGCAGGCGGACAGGGCGGACCACCCGGCGGAAGCCGTGGGAGCGGGCGGCGACCCGGACCCCACCGTGCCGATGCCCTCGGCGGTGCCCGCGTCCCCCGCGGCGCCGGTGCCCTCAGGCCCGGCCGCGCCCCGCCCTTGGGCCGAGTCCCGTCCGGGGCCCGCGGCGTACCCGGAGCCGGTGCCGTACCCCGAGCCCGCGGCGTACGGGGCGGCCGTCCCCGGCGGACCCGACGTCCCCGGTGGCCCGGCGGCGCCCGCCGGCCCCGGCACCCCCGCCGGCCGCGGCTTCCTCGGCCTGCGGCACTGGGGCCGGGACGGCCGGGGCTCCACCACCTGGCGCCGCGGCCTGGGGATCGCCCTCCTCGCCCTGCTCACCGCCGCCCTGCTGGTCTTCCACGCCGAGGTCCCCAACGACATCGGCAACCTGGGCAGCCTGCTGGAGACCTTCCTGCCCTGGCTGGGCCTGGCCCTCCCGGTGCTGCTGGTGCCGGCGCTGCTGCGCCGCTCGGCGACCGCGCTGATCTGCCTGCTGGTGCCGGCCGTGATCTGGTTCGACCTGTTCGGCGGACTGCTCACCGACAAGAGCAGCGGGAAGGGCGACTGGACGGTGCTCAGCCACAACGTGGCCGCCGCCAACACCGACCCGCAGGGCACCGTACGGCTGATCGAGCAGTCCGGCGCGCAGATCGTCGCCCTCCAGGAGCTGGCCGGCAAGGCGCTGCGCGGCTACGAGACCGGGCTGGCCGACACGTACCCGTACCACGCGGTGGAGGGCACCGTCGGGCTCTGGTCGAAGTACCCGATCAGCGGGGTGTCCGTGGTGAACATCCGGATGGGCTGGACCCGGGCCTTCCGGGCCCAGGTGGCCACCCCGCAGGGCCCGGTCGCGGTGTACGTGGCCCACCTCCCGTCGGTGCGGCTGAACCCCGAGAGCGGCTTCACCGCCGACCAGCGGGACGCCAGCGCGCAGGCGCTCGGCGATGCGATCGAGGCGGAGCCGCTGAAGAAGGTGCTGCTGATGGGCGACCTCAACGGCACCATGAACGACCGCAGCCTGGCGCCGATCACCTCGCAGATGCGCTCGGCCCAGGGCGCGGCGGGCGACGGCCCCGGCTTCAGCTGGCCCGCGTCCTTCCCGATGGCCCGGATCGACCAGATCATGAGCAAGGGCGGCCTGAAGCCCACCGACTCCCGGACCCTGGAGCGGGACGGCAGCGACCACCTGGCGATCACCGCCGAGTACCGATACCAGGGCTGAGTCAACCGCGCCGCCACCGGTTGGTGATCGGCAGCCGGCGGTCCCGGCCGAAGCCCTTGGCGGAGATCTTCGGGCCCGGCGGGTACTGCCGGCGCTTGTACTCGGCGGTGTCGACCAGGCGGACGATCCGGTCCACCTCGGCCGGGTCGTAGCCGGCCGCCACGATCGCGTCCCGCCCCCGGTCGCCCTCGACGTACAGGTCGAGCACGGCGTCCAGCAGCGCGTAGTCGGGCAGCGAGTCGGAGTCCTTCTGGTCCGGGCGCAGTTCGGCCGAGGGCGGCTTGCCGATGGTGTTCTCCGGGATCGGCGGAAGTTCGCCGCGCCGCTCGGCCTCCTCGTTGCGCCAGCGGGCGAGCCGGAAGACCAGCGACTTGTAGACGTCCTTGATCGGGCCGTACGCGCCGACCGAGTCGCCGTACAGGGTGGAGTAGCCGACGGCCAGTTCGCTCTTGTTGCCGGGCGCGAGCACCAGGTGGCCCTCCTGGTTGGAGATCGCCATCAGCAGGGTGCCGCGCAGCCGGGACTGCAGGTTCTCCTCGGCCAGCCCGGTGAGTGCGGTGGCGGCCAGGTAGGCGTCGAACATCGGGGCGATCGACACGGTGCGCAGGTGCAGGCCGGTGCGCCGGGCCAGCTCGGCGGCGTCGTCCCGGGAGTGCTGGGAGGAGTAGCGGCTCGGCATCGAGACGCCGTGCACCCGGTCGGCGCCGAGGGCGTCCACCGCGATCGCCGCGACCAGGGCCGAGTCGATGCCGCCGGAGAGCCCGAGCAGCACCGAGCGGAAGCCGTTCTTGCGGACGTACGCCCGGGTGCCGGAGACCAGCGCGGACCAGATCTCGGCCTCGTCGCCGAGCCGGGGCGCGATGCCGGCCCGGCTCGGCGGTTCGGCGGGCGCCTCCTGCGGGTCGCCGCCCAGTTCGGTGCGGACCAGCTGCAGGCCGTCGCCGAGCAGCAGCCCGTCGGTGTGGTCGCTGCTCGCGGCGGGCAGGTCGAGGTCCAGCACCAGCAGGTGCTCCTCGAACTGCGGCGAGCGGGCCAGCACCGTGCCGTCGGCCCCGACCACGACCGAGTCGCCGTCGAAGACCAGTTCGTCCTGGGCGCCGACCATGTTGACGTACGCCAGCGTGCAGCCCGCCTCGGCGGCCCGGCGGCGCACCAGCTCCAGCCGGGTGTCGTCCTTCTCCCGCTCGTACGGTGAGCCGTTGAGCACCAGCAGCAGCCCGGCCGCGGCCTCGCGGGCGGCGGTCACCCGGCCGCCGTCCTGCCAGATGTCCTCGCAGATCGCGAGCGCGACGTCGACTCCGTGCAGCCGCAGCACCGGCAGCTGGTCGCCCGGCACGAAGTAGCGGTACTCGTCGAAGACGCCGTAGTTGGGCAGGTGGTGCTTGGCGAATCGGGTCACCACCGTGCCGCCGTGCAGGACCGCCGCGCAGTTCTGCGGGGAGCCGGCCGGGCGGCCGAGCCTCGGTGCCGTCCGCTCGGAGCGGCCCAGGTAGCCGACGACCACCGGCAGGTGGCCGAGCCCCTCGGCGGCCAGGCGGGCGGCGAGTTCGCGCAGCGCGGAGCGGCTCGCCTCGACGAAGGAGCTGCGCAGGGCGAGGTCCTCGACGGGGTAGCCGGTGAGGACCATCTCGGGGAAGGCGACCAGCTGTGCGCCGGCCGCTGCGGCCCGGCGGGTCCAGCGCAGCACCTCGTCGCCGTTGCGGGCGATGTCACCGACCCAGGGGTCGATCTGGCTCAGGGCGAGACGGAGAGTGGGCATGCCCCGCAGTGTAATCGTCAAACTGACGCTATGTCCCGGGCGGGGTCGCCGCTGCCGTCGGAGGCGGTGATCCGCCATGATGGGGGGAAGTCGCTTTCGGGCGGTTTCCGGACGTAACACGAACGTAAAGAGCAGAGGTGAGACTGTCCCCCATGGGCAAGCAGCAGGAGTTCGTGCTTCGTACGCTTGAAGAGCGTGACATCCGGTTCGTCCGGCTGTGGTTCACCGATGTGCTGGGGTTCCTGAAGTCGGTGGCGGTGGCCCCGGCCGAACTGGAGCAGGCGTTCGAGGAGGGCATCGGCTTCGACGGCTCGGCGATCGAGGGCTTCGCCCGGGTCTACGAATCCGACATGATCGCCAAGCCGGATCCGACCACCTTCCAGATCCTCCCGTGGCGCTCCGAGACGCCCGGCACCGCCCGGATGTTCTGCGACATCCTGATGCCCGACGGCTCGCCGTCCTTCGCCGACCCGCGCTTCGTGCTCAAGCGCACCCTGGAGAAGGCGTCCAACCTGGGCTTCACCTTCTACACCCACCCGGAGATCGAGTTCTTCCTGCTGAAGAACCTGCCCGGCGACGGCACCCCGCCGATCCCGGCCGACCAGTCCGGCTACTTCGACCACACCCCGCGCGGAGTCGGCCACGACTTCCGCCGCCAGGCCATCACGATGCTGGAGTCGATGGGCATCTCGGTGGAGTTCTCCCACCACGAGGGCGCCCCCGGCCAGCAGGAGATCGACCTGCGCTACGCCGACGCGCTCTCCACCGCCGACAACATCATGACCTTCCGGCTGGTCATGAAGGAGGTCGCGCTGGAGCAGGGCGTGCACGCCAGCTTCATGCCGAAGCCCTTCTCCGACCACCCCGGCTCGGGCATGCACACCCACCTCTCGCTGTTCGAGGGCGACCGCAACGCCTTCCACGAGTCGGGCGCCGAGTACCAGCTCTCCAAGGTCGGCCGCTCCTTCATCGCCGGCCTGCTGCGGCACGCCGCCGAGACCGCGGCCGTCACCAACCAGTGGGTCAACTCCTACAAGCGGATCTGGGGCGGCTCCCAGCGCACCGCCGGCGCCGGCGGCGAGGCCCCCTCGTACATCTGCTGGGGCCACAACAACCGCTCCGCGCTGATCCGGGTCCCGATGTACAAGCCCGGCAAGCAGGGCTCGACCCGGGTCGAGGTCCGCTCCCTGGACACCGGCTGCAACCCCTACCTCGCCTACGCCGTCACCCTCGCCGCCGGACTCAAGGGCATCGAGGAGGGCTACGAGCTCCCGCCCGGCGCCGACGACGACGTGTGGGCGCTCACCGACTCAGAGCGCCGCGCCCTCGGCATCCAGCCGATGCCGCAGAACCTCGGCGAGGCCATCGACCTGATGCAGCGCAGCGAACTGGTCGCCGAGACCCTCGGCGAGCACGTCTTCGACTTCTTTCTCCGGAACAAGCGCCAGGAGTGGGAGGAGTACCGCTCCGAGGTGACGCCGTTCGAGCTGCGGAAGAACCTCCAGGTGCTCTGACGGACCGTCAACTGCGACGTGGGCCCGCTCCGGTCGGAGCGGGCCCCCCGCCTGGGGTTCGGGGGGGGGGGGGCCCGGGGGGGGTGGGAAGCGGGGCGGGGGGGGGGGGGCCGGCGGGGGGCCCCCCGGCGGGT
>NZ_JBSGXP010000120.1:5690-26476 GCF_053610105.1 Kitasatospora sp. NPDC054939
CGGTGGGCCCGGCCCGGTCGCGGGGGGCCCACGTCGTCGGTACGGGGGTCCGGGTGCCCGGAGCGGTGTCCTCCGGAGGGCGGGGCGGGCTGCCCGGGCGGCGTCCCCCGTGCACGTTAATTCGTTAGGCCGATGCGGTTACTCTGCAGCGGTGCGCGCCGTGAGTGGGTGACGGAGGGGCGTATTCAGAAGATCCGTTTTGCGGATCATTCCTGGAGTGTCATGCGTACTCGAATCACCACCCTGGTCGTGTCCGGGCTGGCCTCGGCCGCCCTCGTGTGGGGCGCCGGCGGCACGGCCCACGCCTCGCCCCTCATCGACCACGGAGCAGCGTCCGACTCGGCGGAGGCCCAAGGCGAATGGGTCGACAGCCTCCTGCGCTCGGCCGCGGAGGACACCGGCTCCGCCGTCGGTGCCTGGACCTTCAACGGTCGCAGCACCATCCACTCCGCGCCGGTGGTCCGTCCGGCCCACCGGGCCGACAGCGGCACCGAGGCCGACGACGCCTGGGCCGACGGCCCGGAGTGGGAGGCCGAGGAGTGGGGCGAGGCCGACGCCGTCGAGCAGGACGAGTCGGCCGAGCTGGGCGAGGACGGCGTCGAGCGCAGCCGGCCGATGGCTCCGCCGCCGGCGCTCGCGAGCCCCAAGGGTCTGCCGGCCGGTGGCGGCGAGGACTGCGGCGGGGACGGGCACGGTGGTCATGAGGGTCATGGCGGTCACGAGGGTCACGGCGGGCACGAGGGCCACGGCGGTCACGAGGGCCACGGCGGTCACGAGGGCCAAGGTGGTCACGGCGGCCAGGGCCAGGGCCAGGGCCAGGGCCAGGGTCAGGGGCAGAGCAACGAGCAGGGCCAGGGCCAGGGTCAGGGCCAGGACCAGGGACAGGCTCAGGGCCAGGGTCAGGATCAGGGTCAGGCTCAGGGGCAGAGCCAGAACGGCGCGCAGGCCCAGGACCAGCAGGTCAACGTGGTCGTCGTCGTGCAGAACACCGTCACCAACACCCTCGACAACAGCGCGAACAACATCGCCGCCAGCAACGCGAACAACTCCGCGCAGAACAGCGCGCACAACGCGGCGCACAACGCGGCCCACAACAACCAGTCGGCCGCGCAGGCCAACAACCTGTCCAACGAGCAGAGCCAGAAGAACCACCAGGCCGCGCACAACGTGAACAAGGCCGGCTACGGCACCCACGGGAAGCCGGGCAAGGCGGTTCACCACGGCGGCCGCGAGCACGGGGTGAAGGGCGGGCACCAGGGTTCGGGCAAGGGGCACCAGGCCGGGCACCAGGGTTCGGGCAAGGGGCACCAGAGCGGGTACCACGCTGCGGGCAAGGAGCACCCGAGCGGGCAGCACGGCAAGGACGCGGTGCACAAGTCCGGGCGCCACGGGGAGCTGGCCGAGACGGGTTCCCAGGGGATGCCGGTCCTGATCGGCCTCTCGGCCACCTTCCTGGCGGCGGGCGCGGCGGTGATGCGGCTCGGCCGACGGCGTGCATGACCGGACCCGTCCCCCCGGGGGCCGGGTAACGGTGTACGGGCCGCACTGCGCGGCTGTTCGGCGGGGCGCCGCCCCGGTCGGTCAACGGCCGGGACGGCGCCCCGCCGAACGCCTGTCGGCCGGCTTCCACCGCTCACCCCTCCGCGGGGCCCTGCTTCCGCAGCTCGGGAGGCGGCGTACGGCCCGGGTCCACCGGCTGCTCCCGGACCAGGCTGCCCCAGACGGCCATCCGGTGGAGCGAGGTGTAGACCGGGGTGCAGGTCGTCAGGGTGATGTAGCGGCCCGGCCCGGTGTAGGGGGAACCGGTGGGCACCGGGGCGATGACGCCGGTGTCGTACTTGGAGGTCTGCGGCAGCGTGGCGTCGACGCGGTACACGTACCAGCGGTCGCGGGTCTCCACGACCAGCGGGTCGCCCGGCTTCAGCCGGTCCAGGTCGTGGAACTTCGCGCCGTGGCCGTCGCGGTGGGCGGCGAGGGCGAAATTCCCCCGGGGCTCCCAGGGCATGGCGGAGCCGTACGGCTCCGTGTAGACGCCGGCGACCCCCTCCGCGAGGGTGTCCTCGTCGGTGCCGATCTCGATCAGCACCTGGTAGTCGGGGCCCATCGCGGGCACGTGCAGGAAGCCGATGCCGCCGTCCGCCTCGGAAGGGGCCGGTGCGGCGGTGTCCGCGCCTGCGGTCGGCGGGGCTGCCGGGGCGGCGGTGGCCGTGCCCCCGGTCGGCGGGGCTGCCGGGGTTGCCGGCGCCGCGGCCGACCAGCGCCGGCGCAGCTGCTCGGCGGCGAGAGCTGCGTGCCGGTCGGCCGTGAGGTCCGTCCACCACAGCGCGTGGGCGACCAGCAGGGCGAGCAGCACGCCGGTGGTGACCAGCAGCTCGCCGAGCACGCCGACGGCGACCCGGAAACGGCGCCGGCGTGGGGCCCGCGCTGCCGGCGGGTGCTCGGTCGCCATGGGCCGTCCTTCGGTCGGGGCGGGTGGAGCGGTCGTCGGGCCGGCCGGCCCGGGGCGGGGGCCGGTCGGAGCCGTGTCCTCACCCACGGCGGGCGGGGAGCGGGGCGGGGCGGCATGGTGGGAGGGCCGCCGCCGGAGGTGCCGGACCGGTCATGGGCGTACTTCACCGTGTCCCCGAACGGGCGGGCAAGCCGACACGCCAGGCCGGCGGCCGGGCGGGCCCGGTCCGCGGTCATGCCCGGCGCGGTGCCACGGGGGCGCGTAACCTGCTGAACGGACGGACGGAGGGGCGATGGCGGTGGAGGAGCAGCGGGCCGGGAGCCGGGTGAGCCGGCCGGAGATCAGGCTGGTCCGGCGCGGGTTCACCGACCCGGCGCAGGCGGTGCGGCTGCTCGCCGGCCCGGGGCTGGAGGGCCTCGCCGACGATCCGGTGCTGCTGGACGCGCTGGGCGCCACCGCAGACCCGGACCTCGCCCTGCTGGGCCTCGCCCGGCTGCTGGAAGCCGCCGACCCGGCCGACCGGCAGACCCTGCACGACACCCTCACCGCCTCCAAGCCGCTGCGCGACCGGCTGCTCGGGGTGCTCGGCGTCTCCACCGCGCTGGCGGACCACCTGGCCCGGCACCCGCGGGACTGGCACGTCCTGGTGACCTTCGAGCTGCGCGACATCGACCCCGGCCCGGACGACTTCCGGCAGGCGCTCTCCGAGGCCGTCCGGGACTACGGCGGCGCCGGCCGGGCGGACGGCCTGCGGATCGCCTACCGCCGCTGCCTGCTGGCCATCGCCGCCCGTGACCTCACCGGCACCACCGACCTCGCCCGGACCGCCGCCGCCCTCGCCGACCTGGCCGGCGCCACCCTGCAGACCGCCCTGGACATCGCCGCCGAGGCGGACCCGGAGGCCGCCCGGGCCTGCCGGCTCGCCGTCATCGGCATGGGCAAGTGCGGCGGGCGGGAACTCAACTACGTCTCCGACGTGGACGTCATCTACGTCGCCGAGCCGCGCGAGGGCCACGACGAGCAGGAGGCCGTCCGGGCCGCCACCCGGCTGGCCGCCGCGCTCACCCGGCTCTGCTCCGACACCACCGGCGAGGGCACCATCTGGCCGGTCGACGCCAACCTGCGCCCCGAGGGCCGCAACGGTCCGCTGGTGCGCACCCTGGCCAGCCACCTCGCGTACTACCAGCGCTGGGCCAAGACCTGGGAGTTCCAGGCCCTGCTGAAGGCCCGCCCGGTCGCCGGGGACGCCGAACTCGGCGCCGCGTACACCGAGGCCCTCGCCCCGCTGGTCTGGCAGGCCGCCGCCCGCGACAACTTCGTCACCGACGTCCAGCAGATGCGCCGCCGGGTGATCGACTCGATCCCCGTCACCGAACTCGACCGCCAGCTGAAGCTGGGCCCCGGCGGGCTGCGCGACGTCGAGTTCTCCGTCCAGCTGCTGCAGCTGGTGCACGGCCGCACCGACCCGTCGCTGCGCAGCGCCAACACCCTGGAGGCGCTGGCCGCGCTCTCCCGCGGCGGCTACGTCGGCCGGGCCGATGCCGTCTCCCTGGACACCGCCTACCGCTTCCTGCGCTCGCTGGAGCACCGCATCCAGCTGCACCGGCTGCGCCGCACCCACCTGATGCCCAAGGCCGAGGAGGACCAGCGCCGGCTCGCCCGCTCGCTCGCCGCGCTGATCAACGACGACACCCGGGCCGATCCGGTCGCCGCCCTGCAGCGGGAGTGGAAGCGGCACGCCGTCGAGGTGCGGCGGCTGCACGAGAAGCTCTTCTACCGGCCGCTGCTGGACGCCGTCGCCGAACTGCCGCCGGGGGCCGCCGGGCTCTCACCGGACGCCGCCCGGGCCCGGCTGGAGGCGCTCGGCTACGCCGACCCGGCCGCCGCCCTGCGCCACCTCTCGGCGCTCGCCTCGGGCGTCAGCCGCAAGGCCGCCATCCAGCGCACCCTGCTGCCGGTGCTGCTCGGCTGGTTCGCCGACTCCGCCGACCCGGACGCCGGCCTGCTCAACTTCCGCCAGGTCTCCGACGCGCTCGGCCGCACCCCCTGGTACCTGCGGCTGCTGCGCGACGAGAGCGGCGCCGCCGAACAGCTGGCCCGGGTCCTCTCGGCCGGGCGGCTCGCCCCCGACCTGCTGCTGCGCGCCCCCGAGGCGGTCGCCATGCTCGGCGACCCGCAGGGCCTGCTGCCGCGCGGCCGGGCCGCTCTGGAGCAGGAGGTGCTGGCCGCCGTCGGCCGGGCCGGGACGGTCGCGGCCGCGGTCGCGGCGGCCCGCGCGGTGCGTCGGCGGGAGCTGTTCCGCACCGCCGCCGCGGACGTCCTCGGCCGGCTCGGCGACGACCCCGCCACCGCCCTGGAGGCCGCCGGGGAGGCGCTCACCGCGCTCAACGCCGCCACCCTCCAGGGCGCGCTGCGGGCCTGCATCGCCGGCTGGGAGGCCCGCCACGGCGACCTGCCGACCCGGATCGCGGTCATCGCGATGGGCCGCTTCGGCGGCCGGGAGCTCGGCTACGGCTCCGACGCCGACGTGCTCTTCGTCCACGAGCCGCTGCTCGGTTCGCTGGAGCACGACGCCGCCCTGGCCGCCCAGGCGGTCTGCCACGAACTGCGCACCCTGCTCGCCGCGCCGTCCACCGAACCGCCCCTGGAGGTGGACGCCGACCTGCGCCCGGAGGGCCGCAACGGCCCGCTGGTGCGCACCCTCGCCTCGTACACCGCGTACTACCGGCGCTGGTCGCACGCCTGGGAGAGCCAGGCGCTGCTGCGTGCCGAGCCGGTGGCGGGGGACGCGGAGCTGGGGGAGCGGTTCCGGCTGCTGATCGACCCGCTGCGCTACCCCGGCACCGGGGTGCCCGAGCGGGACCTCGTGGAGATCCGCCGGATCAAGGCCCGGATCGAGGCCGAGCGGCTGCCGCGCGGCGCCGACCCGACCACCCACACCAAGATCGGCCGGGGCGGGCTGGCCGACGTCGAGTGGACGGTCCAGCTGCTCCAGCTCCGGCACGGGCACGAGCTGCCCGCGCTGCGCACCACCCGGACCCGGGCCGCCCTGGCCGCCGCCGAGGCCGCCGGGCTGGTGTCCGCGGAGGACGCGGCGGTGCTGGACGCGGCCTGGGTGCTGGCCTCCCGGGTGCGGGCCGCGGTGATGCTGGTCCGCGGGCGGCCGGGGGACAGCTTCCCCGGCGAGGCGCGCGAGCTGGCCGGGGTGGCGCGCTACCTCGGCTACGGCGCCGGGCACAGCGGCGAGCTGGTGGACGACTACCGGCGCACCACCCGGCGGGCCCGTGCGGTGGTGGAGCGGCTCTTCTACGGCTGAACGCCCGCCGCCCGGCGGGGGCGGGAGGGGCCCGGAACGCCGGAGCGGCCCGCGAGTCGTCTCGCGGGCCGCCGGTGTGCGTGCGGGGCCGTCCGGGGCCGTACGCGTCGTACGGGGGCGCGGCCGTCCGGGGGAGGGGTCAGCGCCGGCCGGCGCTGGCCGCGGGCTCGGTCCACTGCTCGGGGACCGTCATCGGCTCCTCGTCCGCCTCCCGGGCGGGGACCCTCGGCAGCCGGTACGCCCAGACGTGGTAGATCATCCGGGCGGCCAGGTAGCCGACGCCGAGGCAGACGATGCCGCCGACGGCGTCCATCCAGAAGTGGTTGGCGGTGGAGACGATCACGACCAGGGTCGCCACCGGGTAGAGCAGGCCGAGCGCCCGCACCCAGACCGCGCGGGCCAGGAAGAAGATCGTCAGGCCGCACCAGAGCGACCAGCCGATGTGCATCGAGGGCATCGCCGCGTACTGGTTGGAGACCTGCGCGCCCGCGCCGGAGGCCAGCGAGCCCCAGGTCTCGTGCACCTTGACGGTGTCGATGAAGCCGCCGCCGGTCATCAGGCGGGGCGGGGCCAGCGGGTAGAAGTAGAAGCCGACCAGGGCGATCCCGGTGGTGACGAACAGCACCGTCCGGGACGCCGCGTAGCGGCCCGGTTGCCAGCGGTAGAGCCAGACCAGCACGCCGATGGTCACGATGAAGTGCAGCGTCGCGTAGTAGTAGTTCATCCCGACGATGAGCCAGGTGATCCGGTCGACGCCGTGGTTCACCGCGTGCTCGAAGGCGGTCCCGAGGCTGTGCTCGAAGTCCCAGATGGAGGCGGCGTGCCGCTGGGCTATCGCCTCCTGCTCGGGCACCGCGTTGCGGATCAGGGAGTAGACCCAGTAGCTGATGCCGATCAGGGCCAGCTCGAACCAGAGCCGCGGCCGGGCGGGCGAGCGGCGCTGGCCTCGGACGCGCTCGCGCAGCGCGGCCGAACGGGACTGGGCGACGCGGGTGGCTCCGTCGGGCATCCGGACCGGGGGGGTCGGGCCCGTCACGGAACCGGCGCGCACCTCGTCGGCGCGATCGGCGCCGCTCTGCTGGATGTCGGTCGGTTCCCCCATGGACGAGAAGTCTGCCAGACCTCGCGTAGCCGTCTGCTCATCCTGTGGATGTGGATTCTTCACCGGGCGTCCCCCCTGGGGTGTAGGGGGTCGATCCCACCGGGGCTGGGGGTGCGGGTGGTTCTCGGGTGGAGCGGTGGGACGGGCATAGCTCCCATTCTCGCGCCGATCGGATCGGCTGGTGCACCCGGGGTGGTCCGGGGACGGGGCGCGGGAAGACAGGAAGGGGCGGTTTCCATGACGGAAACCGTTTCTGCATCTTGCTGTAACGAATTGCAGCCGCTAGCGTCCTGGCAACTCGATCACCCCTGCCCTCCAGAGGGAGCCCTCAGTGGCCGATGCCCCCGCTCGCCGTCCACGGAGCACCACCCCCCACCGCAGACCCGGCCGCGCGGCCGTGCTGCTCGCGGCCTCGCTGACGGCCGCCACCCTCGGCGCCGTGCCACCGGCCGTCGCCGCCCCGCCCGAGCCGCCCTCCGACCGGGCGCTCGCCGCCACCGCCGGGCGGCACGACCTCACCCGGGAGCAGTTCTACTTCGTCCTGCCGGACCGCTTCGCCAACGGCGACCCGGGCAACGACACCGGCGGCCTCGCCGGCACCCGGCTCGACCACGGGCTCGACCCCGCCGACAAGGGCTTCTACCACGGCGGCGACCTGGCCGGACTGATCCAGAAGCTCGACTACATCCAGGACCTCGGCACCACCGCGATCTGGATGGCCCCGCTCTTCAAGAACAAGCCCGTCCAGGGCGCCGGGGATCAGGCCTCGGCCGGGTACCACGGCTACTGGATCACCGACTTCACCCAGATCGACCCGCACTTCGGCACCAACGACCAGCTCAAGGAGCTGATAGCCAAGGCCCACGCGCGGGGCATCAAGGTCTTCTTCGACGTCATCACCAACCACACCGCCGACGTCATCGACTACCAGCAGAAGCAGTACGGCTACCGCACCACCGGCTCCCACCCGGTGCTCGACACCGAGGGCCGGCCGGTCGACACCACCGCCGTCGCCGACAGCGGCGCGCCCTGGCCGAAGCTGACCAAGGACTCCTTCCCCTACTCCCCGGTCTTCCGCACCCCGGCCGACGCCACCGCCAAGACCCCGGCCTGGCTGAACGACCCCGCGCTCTACCACAACCGGGGCGACTCCACGTTCGCCGGCGAGTCCTCCACCGAGGGCGACTTCTCCGGCCTGGACGACCTCGACACCCAGAACCCGAAGGTGGTCAAGGGCTTCGAGAAGATCTACCAGCAGTGGGTCAAGGAGGCCGGCGTCGACGGCTTCCGCATCGACACCGTCAAGCACGTCAACATGGCGTTCTGGCAGCAGTGGGCGCCCTCGCTCAAGCAGTACGCCGCCCAGCAGGGCAAGCCGGACTTCTTCATGTTCGGCGAGGTGTACTCCGGCGACCCGGCCCTCACCGCGCCGTACGTCACCAAGGGGAAGCTGCAGGCGACCCTGGACTTCCCGTTCCAGAACGCCGCCCGCTCCTTCGTCTCCCAGGGCGGCTCCGCCAAGTCCCTCGCCGAGCTGTACGCGCAGGACCACCGCTACACCACGGCCGCCACCGACGCGTACGAGCTGCCGACCTTCCTCGGCAACCACGACATGGGCCGCTTCGGCTCCTTCCTGCTCTCCGACAACCCGGGCGCCGACGAGGCCACCCTGCTGAAGAAGAGCCGGCTCGCCAACGAGCTGATGTTCCTCACCCGCGGCCAGCCCGTCGTCTACTACGGCGACGAGCAGGGCTTCACCGGCGCCGGCGGCGACAAGGACGCCCGCCAGGACCTCTTCGCCTCGAAGACCCCCTCGTACAACACCGACCGGGTGCTCGGCGGCCCCGCCGGCCCGGCCGACCGCTACGGCCGGGACGGCGAGCTCTACCGGGGCATCGCCGGCCTCGCCGACCTGCGCCGCCAGCACCCCGCACTGACCGACGGCGCCCAGATCGAGCGGTACGCGGCCGACGGCGCCGGCGTCTACGCCTTCTCCCGGATCGACGCCCGCGAGCAGGTCGAGTACCTCGTCGCGGTCAACAACGCGAACGAACCGAAGACCGTCACCCTCGACACCTTCTCGGCCGGCCAGGGCTTCGACCGGATCCACCCCGCCGCCGGGGAGCGGCTGACCAGCGGCGCCGACCGGAAGGTCACCGTCGCCGTGCCGGCGCTCTCCTCGGTCGTCCTCAAGGCCGCCGGGAAGCTCGCCCCCGTCGCCGCCGCCCCGCAGATCACCCTGCGGACCCCCGCCGACGGCTCCACCGGCACCGTCACGCTCGCCGCGGACGTCCCCGGGGGCGGCTTCGACCGGGTCACCTTCGCCGCCCAGGTCGGCGACGGCCCCTGGCAGACGCTCGGCACCTCGGACACCGGCAGCCACCGGGTCACCCACGACCTGTCGGCCGCCGCGCCCGGCACCGCCGTCCGCTACAAGGCCGTCGTCGAGGACTCCAGCGGCCACCTGCGCTCCACCACCGGCGGCTTCACCACCGGCACCCCCGCACCCGTCCCGGCGCCCAGCGCCACCACCCGTTCGTACGCGCTGGTCCACTACCAGCGCAAGAACGGCGACTACGACGGCTGGAACCTCTACGCCTGGGGCGACATCGCCGAGGGCGAGGCCACCCCGTGGCCGGCCGGGCACGCCTTCACCGGCCGGGACGCCTACGGCGCCTTCGCCTGGGTGAAGCTCAAGCCCGGGGCCTCCGAGGTCGGCTTCATCGTGGAGAAGGACGGCGTCAAGGACGTCGACGCCGACCGCCGGATCGACGTCGGCGCGACCGGCGAGATCTGGGTCAAGGAGGGCGACCCGACCGTCCGCACCGCCAACCCGGACCCGGTCACCGCCCCGCCCGCCGGCACCGCCGTCATCCACTACAACCGGGCCGACGGCGACTACGACGGCTGGGGCCTGCACGACTGGACCGGCGCGGCGAACCCCACCGACTGGGGCAACCCGCTGATGCCGGTGCGCCGCGACGCCTTCGGCGCCGTCTTCGAGGTGCCGCTCGCCCCCGGTGCGACCAGCCTCAGCTACATCCTCCACCGCGGCAACGACAAGGACCTGCCCGCCGACCAGTCGCTCGACCTCACCGTCGACGGCCGCGAGGTCTGGATCCTCGGCGGCCGCGAGGGCTACCTGCTGCCGCAGCGCGCCGCCTCCTCCTCCCAGCTGGACCCCGGCTCGGCCAAGGCCCAGTGGATCGACGCCCGCACCGTCGTCGTCCCCGAGAACTACGGCGCCAACGACGCGGCCCTGGCCGGCGGCGCCAGCGCCCAGCTGGTGTACGACCCCGAGGGCGGCATCACCGCGACCGGCGGCACGCTCTCCAAGCCCGGCCGGTGGATCCGCCTGGAGCCGGTGAAGGGCGGGCTGACCGCCGCCCAGAAGGCCGCCTACCCGCACCTGTCCGGCTACCGGGCCTTCGCGGTGGACGCCCGCGACGCCGGACGCGTGCCCGCCGCCCTGCGCGGCCAGCTGCTCTTCACCGAGCGGCTGCCCGGCGGCGCCCCGCTGGTCGCCACCGGCGTGCAGGTCCCCGGCGTCCTGGACGACCTCTACGCCCGCCGCACCGGCCGGGTGGACTTCGGACCGACCTACTACAACGGCAAGGTGGCGCTCTCGCTCTGGGCGCCCACCGCGCAGGAGGTCTCCGTCCAGGTCTTCGACACGCCCACCGGCGGCACCCCGCGGACCCTGCCGCTGAAGCGCGACGACGAGACCGGCGTCTGGGAGGTCGTCCGGGACCGGGCCGAACTGGACGGCAAGTACTACCTGTACCAGGTCAAGGTCTGGGCACCCACGGTGCAGCAGGTGGTCGTCAACACCGTCACCGACCCCTACTCGGTGGCGCTCTCCACCGACTCGAAGCGGAGCCTGGTCGCCGACCTCGCCGACCGCCGGCTCAAGCCCGCGGGCTGGGAGAACCACGCCGTCCCGAAGCCCGTGGCGCCGAACCTGCAGCAGATCCAGGAGCTGCACGTCCGCGACTTCTCGGTCGAGGACACCACCGTCCCCGCCGACGAGCGCGGCACCTACCTGGCGTTCACCCGCTCCGAGTCGGCCGGGATGAAGCACCTGCGCGAACTCGCCGCGGCCGGCGTCACCACGATCCACCTGCTGCCGACCTTCGACATCGCCACCATCCGGGAGAACCGCGCCGAGCAGAAGCTGCCCGCCTGCGACCTGAAGGCGCTGGCGGCGGACAGCGAGAAGCAGCAGGAGTGCGTCGCCGCCGTACGCGCCGAGGACGCCTACAACTGGGGCTACGACCCGCTGCACTACAACACCCCCGAGGGCTCGTACGCCACCGACCCCAACGGGACTGCCCGCACCGTGCAGTTCCGGCAGATGGTGCAGGCCATCCACGGCGCGGGGCTGCGGGTCGTGCTGGACGTCGTCTACAACCACACCGCGGCATCCGGCCAGGCCGAGCACTCCGTCCTCGACCGGGTGGTGCCCGGCTACTACCAGCGGCTCGACGCCAACGGTCGCGTGACCACCGACAGTTGCTGCGCCGACACCGCTCCCGAGCACGCCATGATGAACCGGCTGGTGGTCGACTCGGTGACCACCTGGGCGCGCGAGTACAAGGTCGACGGCTTCCGCTTCGACCTGATGGGCCTCGACCCGAAGTCCACCATGCTCGACGTCCAGGCCGCGCTGCGCCGGATGACCCCGGACTCGGACGGCGTCGACGGCAAGAACGTCCTGCTGTACGGCGAGGGATGGAACTTCGGGGTGGTCGCCAACGGCGCCCGGTTCGAGCAGGCCACCCAGCTGAACATGGCCGGCACCGGCATCGCCACCTTCGACGACCGGCTGCGCGACGCCGCACGCGGTGGCAACTACCAGCTTTCCTCCGCCCCGCAGCAGGGCTTCGCCTCGGGCCTGTACACCGACCCGAACGGCTCGCCCGACAACGGCGGCAAGGAGCAGCAACTCGCCCGTCTCAAGCACCAGATGGACCAGATCAAGGTCGGCCTGACCGGCAACCTGGCCGGCTACTCCTTCACCGACAGCTCCGGCCGGCGGGTCACCGGCGCGCAGGTCGACTACAACGGCGCCCCGACCGGGTACGCGGCGAAGCCCGGCGAGTCGCTGGAGTACGTCGACGCGCACGACAACGCCGACCTGTACGACGCCCTGGCGTACAAGCTGCCGACCGGCACCGCGCCCGCCGACCGGGCCCGGATGCAGGCGCTGGCGCTCGCCCTGACCGCGCTCGGCCAGGGCCCGGGCTTCGCCCAGGCCGGCAGCGACCTGCTGCGCTCCAAGTCCCTGGACGCCAACTCCTACGACTCCGGCGACTGGTACAACGCCATCCAGTGGCCCGGCTCGCCCGGCACGGCGGCGAACGGCAACGGCTGGGGCCGCGGCCTGCCGCCGGCTGCGGACAACAAGGAGATGTGGCCGCAGGCGAAGTCCCTGCTGGCGAACCCGAAGCTGCGGATGGGCCCGGCGGAGACGGCCGCGACCACCGCGCAGTACCAGCAGTTCCTGCGGATCAAGCGCTCCTCGCCGCTGTTCGCACTGCCCACCCTGGCCGAGGTCCAGAAGCGGCTGGGCTACCCGCTCTCCGGCACCGCCGGGGAACTGCCGGGAGTGATCACGCTGCAGCTGGACGGCACCGGGCTGGCCGGCGCCGAGAAGGGGATCACCGTGGTGTTCAACGCGACGCCGGACGCCCAGCGGCAGACCGTGGCCGGGCTGAAGGGCACCGCCCAGGCGCTGCACCCGGTGCAGTCCGCCGGCAGCGACCCGGTGGTCAAGGAGGCCGGGTTCGACGCGGCCACGGGCACGTTCACCGTGCCGGGCCGGACGGTCGCGGTGTTCGTCCAGCGCTGACGGTCCGGCTCTGACGGTCCGGCGCCGGCCGTCCGGCGCTGACCCGGCCAGGGCCGACCGGCCGGGGCCGGAGGGCTCCCGAGGGCCCCGTACCGCCGTGCGCGGTACGGGGCCCTTTCGCGCCGCACGCCGTTCGGGTGGCCGGAAACCGACGGTGGCACGGCCGGAAAGCCGAGGTGTCGCACCCCCGCGGTGCCGGTGTCCGCGATGTGGACCCCGGGCGGGCTCCGACTGCTGGTCAGTGCCGACCCGGGGGTGGTCGAACGGGCAGTCAGCAATGAAAACCGTCTCCACAATGTTCCGTGGCTGTAACAGAGTTGGCGTTCCGGCGGATGAGGGGGCGGAGTTGCTAATCGGCCAAACCCTGGCATGCATCTGTCATTCACGGCTCGTTTGCTGCCACGATTCCTCCGGCTGCAGACGCGGGGGTCCCCCACCCTCCGGTGCAGCTGTCCCAGGTCCGGTACAGCGCATCCCTTCCGCAACTGCTCCGTCACCGCACCCGCGCCGCACACCGGCGGCGGGGGCCCCCACTGGCCGCAACCCCGCGGCCAGGTTCTCTCCACCGCGCGCGCACCCGCGCCCGGTCGGAAAAGGAGTCCGCATGTCCCGCTACACCCATGCACGGAAGGCGGCGGTTGTCATGGCCGCCACTACCGCGCTGTTGGTGACCGGAATACCCGTCATCGCCCAGGCGGCCAGCCCCGACGCGAGCTCCGCGGTCGGCCAGTCCACCGCACTCGCCGCCTCGCGGGCCCAGCTCATCGCCGCCGCCGAGCAGCAGGGCGCCGCCCTCGCTCCGGCCCTGGGCCTGGGCAGCCAGGAGAAGCTGGTAGCCAAGGACGCCATCAAGGACGCCGACGGCTCCCGCCACCTGCGCTACGAGCGGACGTACGCCGGCCTGCCGGTGCTCGGCGGCGACCTGGTCGTGCACCTGACTCCGAACGGCGCCACCAAGGGCGTCGACAAGGCGAGCAACGCCGAGCTGACCGGGGTGAGCACCACCCCGAAGCTGGCCGCGCCGAAGGCCCAGGAGGCCGCGCTGGCCGCCGAGTCCGGCTCCTCCGTGGAGGCCGCGCCCCGGCTCGTCGTCTTCATCGCCGACGGCACCCCGAAGCTCGCCTGGGAGACCGTCGTCACCGGCACCGGCTCCGACGGCACCCCGAGCCGCCTGAAGGTCGTCACCGACGCCACCACCGGCACCGTGCTGGCCAAGAACGAGACCATCCACACCGGGACCGGCAAGGGTGTCTTCGTCGGCAACGTCACCGTCAACACCACCCAGTCCGGCAGCAGCTACCAGCTGAAGGACGGCCCGCGCGGCGGTCACTACACCACCGACATGAAGAACGGCACGTCCGGCAACGGCACGCTGTTCAGCAAGGCCAGCGACACCTGGGGCGACGGGACCGCCACCAACCGCGAGTCCGCGGCCGTCGACGCCCACTACGGCGCGGCCGCCACCTGGGACTTCTACAAGGCCGCCTTCGACCGCAGCGGCATCCGCGGTGACGGCGTCGGCGCCTTCAGCCGCGTCCACTACGGCAACAACTACGTGAACGCGTTCTGGGACGACTCCTGCTTCTGCATGACGTACGGCGACGGTGACGGCAACACGCACCCGCTGACCGAGCTGGACGTGGCGGGCCACGAGATGACCCACGGGCTCACCTCGGCCACCGCCAACCTGAACTACTCCGGCGAGTCCGGCGGCCTCAACGAGGCCACCTCGGACATCTTCGCGGCGGGCGTCGAGTTCTTCGCCAACCTGCCCTCGGACGTGCCGGACTACAACGTCGGCGAGCTGATCGACATCCGCGGCAACGGCACCCCGCTGCGCTACATGGACAAGCCCTCCAAGGACGGCTCGTCCAAGGACTCCTGGTACTCCGGGATCGGCGGCGTGGACGTCCACTACTCCTCGGGCGTCGGCAACCACTTCTTCTACCTGCTGTCCGAGGGCAGTGGCGCGAAGGTCATCAACGGGGTCAGCTACAACAGCCCGACCGTCAACAACATCACGGTCACCGGCATCGGTCGCGACAAGGCGCTGAAGATCTGGTACCGCGCGCTGACCACCTACATGACCTCCACCACCAACTACGCGCAGGCCCGCACCGCGACCGAGAAGGCCGCCACGGACCTGTACGGCGCCGGCAGCGCGGAGCTCACCGCGGTCGGTACGGCCTGGGCGGGCGTCAACGTCGGCCAGCTGCCCCCGAACCCGGGCGGCGTGACCGTCACCAACCCCGGCAACCAGACCACCAAGGTCGGCACCGCGGTCAACCTGGCCGTCCAGGCCACCGGCGGCACCGCCCCGCTGAGCTACTCGGCCACCGGTCTGCCGGCCGGCCTGTCGATCAACGCCTCCACCGGCGCGATCACCGGCACCCCGACCACCGTCGGCACCTCCAACGTGACGGTCACCGCGAAGGACTCCGCCAACAAGACCGGCAGCGCCTCCTTCACCTGGACCGTCAGCGACAGCAGCAGCACCTGCACCCCGGCGCAGCTGCTCGGCAACGCGGGCTTCGAGACCGGCTCCGCCGCGCCGTGGACCGCCACCAGCGGCGTGATCGACAACGGCTCCTCGCAGGCCGCGAAGAGCGGTTCGTGGAAGGCCTGGCTGAACGGCTACGGCTCGACCCGCACCGACAGCCTGACCCAGACCGTCACCATCCCGGCGGGCTGCAAGGCGACCCTCTCCTTCTGGCTGCACATCGACACCAACGAGTCCGGCTCGACGGTGTACGACAAGCTGACCGTCACGGTCAACGGCACCGCGCTGAAGACCTACTCGAACGTGGACGCGGCCGCGGGCTACCAGCTGCGGACCTTCGACCTCTCGTCCTACCAGGGCAAGAGCGTGACCCTGAAGTTCAACGGCACCGAGGACTCCTCGCTGCAGACGAGCTTCGTGGTCGACGACACCTCGATCGCCACCAGCTGACGCTGAGGCGGTAACCGAGGGAAGACAGGTGGGCGGGGCCCGGCGGCGCGAGCTGCCGGGCCCCGTCGTCGCGTCCGCCCGGGGGCCGCCGTGGGGAGGGCCGCTGTGAGAGCCGCTGCGAGGAGGGCCGCCGCGAGGGCCGCTGTGAGGGCCGGGAAACCGGGCCGCAACACGAAACACGGCCGAAACGCCGGTGAGGCCGACCGGTAATCCGCTCCCGCAAAACTCTCCCATCCGCCGCGCGCACCCCACCCCGGCGCGGGCGCCGTCTGGGAAGGCTCCTCCTCGTATGCTGCTGGCTGACTCGCCCCCCGTGCTCGACACCGGTGACACCGCCTGGCTGCTGGCCGGCACCGCCCTCGTCCTGCTGATGACCCCCGGTCTGGCGCTGTTCTACGGCGGCATGGTGCGCACCAAGAGCGTGCTCAACATGATCATGATGAGCCTCGTCTCGATCGCCGTGGTCACCGTGGTCTGGCTGCTGGCCGGCTACTCCCTGGCCTTCGGCCCGGACGCCGGCGGCTGGGGCCTGATCGGCGGCCTCGACCACCTGGGCATGGCCGGCATCGACCCCTCGGCGCTGACCGGACGGGTCCCGACCCTGCTGTTCGCCGCCTTCCAGCTGACCTTCGCGATCGTCACAGTGGCGCTGATCAGCGGCGCCATCGCGGACCGGGCGAAGTTCGGCGCCTGGGTGGCCTTCACCGCGGCCTGGACCCTGCTGGTCTACGTCCCGGTGGCGCACTGGGTGTTCTCGCCCGGCGGCTGGATCCTGGCGAAGCTGGGGGCGCTGGACTTCGCCGGCGGCCTGGTCGTCGAGGTCAACTCCGGGGCGAGCGGCCTCGCCCTGGCGCTGCTGCTCGGCCCGCGGCTGGGCTTCCGCAAGGAGGCGATGCGCCCGCACAACCTGCCGATGGTGGTGCTCGGCGCGGGCCTGCTCTGGTTCGGCTGGTTCGGCTTCAACGCGGGCTCGGCGCTGGGCGCCAACGGCCTGGCCGCGGCCGCCCTGCTCAACACCCAGGCGGCGGGCTGCACCGGCCTGCTCGGCTGGCTGCTGGTGGAGAAGCGCCGCGACGGCCACGCCACCACGCTGGGTGCGGCCTCCGGTGCGGTGGCCGGGCTGGTGGCGATCACGCCGTCCTGCGGCAGCGTCGACCTGCTGGGCGCGCTGGTGATCGGCTTGGCCGCGGGCGTGGTCTGCTCGTACGCGGTGAGCTGGAAGTTCCGCCTGGGCTACGACGACTCGCTGGACGTGGTGGGCGTGCACTTCGTCGCCGGGGTGATCGGCACCGGCCTGATCGGCGTGTTCGCCACCGCGACGATGACCGGCGGCGCCTCCGGCCTGCTGCACGGCGGCGGCCCCGGGCAGCTCGGCAGGCAGCTGGTCGCCGTCGCGGCGGTCGCGGCGTACGCCTTCGCGGCCACGTACGGGATCGGGAAGGCGATCGACCGGGTGATGGGCTTCCGGGCCAGCGAGGAGCACGAACTCGGCGGACTGGACCTCGCCGTGCACGCCGAGAGCGCGTACGATCACGGCGTTCTGGGCCACGGCACCACGGCCCACGCCGCCGTGCTCGCGCACTCGTCCGACAGGGCCACCGCCTCATGAAGCTGATCACCGCGATCGTCAAGCCGTTCAAGCTGGACGAGGTCAAGAACGCGCTGCAGGCCATCGGCGTGCACGGGCTGACCGTCACCGAGGCGAGCGGGTACGGGCGCCAGCACGGGCACACCGAGGTCTACCGGGGCGCCGAGTACCGGATCGACCTGGTGCCGAAGGCCCGGATCGAGGTCGTCGTCGAGGACGCGGACGCGGAGCGGGTGATGGACGAGATCGTCCGCGCCGCCCGGACCGGGAAGATCGGCGACGGCAAGGTCTGGATGGTGCCGGTGGAGGGCGTCGTCCGGGTCCGCACCGGCGAGCGCGGGCCGGACGCCGTCTGACCCCTTCGTACCCGCCCCTCCCGGGGCCGCCCCTCGACAGGCGCCGCAGGCCGTCCGGCCGGCGGCGCCTGCTGCGTTGCGCTGTTGCCTTCGTCGCGTGCCGGAACCCTTGACGGGGCGGGTGGTTACTCCTAGGTTCGGCGCTGCAAGTTTCCTGCAAGTTTCAGAAACCGCTGCCAATGCGCCACTCCGGGCCGGCCCCATACCGGCCCAAGGCTGCCCCACCCCAGCCACCCCAGGAGACATCGTGGTCACCACCGCCCCCTTCCGTCGGCATGCCCGCACGGCCGGAGCGCTCACCGCCTCGGCGGCCCTCGCGCTCTCCCTGACCGCCGCGTTCACCACCGCCGCGGTCACCGTCGCCCCCGGCGCCCAGGCCGCGCCGCCGAGCGCCAAGGACGTCACCGCCACCCTCTTCGAGTGGCGCTTCGACTCCGTCGCCAGGGCCTGCACCGACACCCTCGGCCCCAAGGGGTACGGCTTCGTCGAGGTCTCGCCGCCCCAGGAGCACATCCAGGGCAGCCAGTGGTGGACCTCCTACCAGCCCGTCAGCTACCGGATAGCCGGCCGCCTCGGCGACCGCACCTCCTTCAAGAACATGATCGACACCTGCCACGCGGCGGGCGTCAAGGTCATCGCCGACGCGGTGATCAACCACATGTCCGCGGGCTCCGGCACCGGGACCGGCGGCACCGCCTACGGCAAGTACACCTACCCCGGGTACTACCAGGACTGGGACTTCCACTCCTGCCGCAGCGCGATCAGCAACTACGGCGACCGCGGCAACGTGCAGAACTGCGAGCTGGTCAACCTCTCGGACCTCAACACCGGCTCCCCGTACGTCCAGCAGACCATCGCCGCCTACCTGAACGACCTCGCCTCGCTCGGCGTCGACGGCTACCGCATCGACGCCGCCAAGCACATGGCGGCCGGCGACCTCGCGGCGATCAAGTCCAAGACGTCCAACCCCAACGCCTACTGGGTGCAGGAGGTCATCTACGGCGCCGGCGAGCCGGTCCAGCCCTCCGAGTACACCGGCACCGGGGACGTCGACGAGTTCCGCTCCGGCACCTGGCTGAAGAGCGCCTTCCAGGGCGGCCGGATCTCCGACCTGGCCGGCTGGGGCTCCGGCCTGCTGCCCACCGACAAGGCCCGCACCTTCGTCGACAACTGGGACACCGAGCGCAACGGCTCCACCCTCACGTACAAGGACGGCTCCGCCTACACCCTGGCCAACGTCTTCATGCTGGCCCACCCGTACGGCTCGCCCAACGTCTACTCCGGCTACGCCTTCAGCGGCCACGACGACGGCCCGCCGAACGGCGGCACCGTCAACGCCTGCTACACCGACGGCTGGAACTGCACCCACGCCTGGCGCCAGGTCGCCAACATGGTCGGCTTCCGCAACGCGGTCGCGGGCACCGCGATGACCGACTGGTGGTCCAACGGCAACAACGCGATCGCCTTCGGCCGCGGCGGCAAGGGCTTCGTGGTGATCAACCGCGAATCCGGGCAGCTCACCCAGACCTTCCAGACCTCGCTGCCGGCCGGCACCTACTGCGACGTCCAGCACGGCGAGGCGAACGGCAGCGGCGGCTGCACCGGTCCCTCCTACACCGTCGGCGCGGACGGCCGCTTCACCGCCACCGTCGGCGCGGGCGACGCCGTGGCCCTGCACGTCGGGGCGACCGGCACCGGCAGCGGGATCCCGGCCGCCGGCGGCGCCGCGTTCGCGGTGAACGCCACCACCAGCTGGGGCGAGAACGTCTACGTGGTCGGCAGCACCGCGGCCCTCGGCGGCTGGGACCCGGCCAAGGCGCTGCCGCTCTCCTCGGCCGCCTACCCGGTCTGGAAGCTGGACGTGACGATGACCGCGGGCACCGCCTTCGCGTACAAGTACCTGCGCAAGAACGGCTCCGGCGCGGTGACCTGGGAGTCCGGCGCCAACCGGACCGCGACCGTCCCCGCCTCCGGCAAGGTGGCGCTCAACGACACCTGGCGGCCGTGACGCCCCCGGGCGCCCCCGTCCCTCCTGACGGCCCGTGACGGCCGCCCCGCGCTCCACCCGCGCGGGGCGGCCGTCAGCGCGTCGCGGCGAAGTTCGCCCCGGCGGCCGACCGGCTCGGGGCCAGGGGCTAGCCCCGCCCGATGTACGGCATCGCCGTCGCCATGACGGTGGCGAACTGCACGTTCGCCTCCAGCGGCAGGCCGGCCATGTGCCGCACCGTGCGGGCCACGTCGGCGGCGTCCATGGTCGGCTCGACGGCGATCCGCCCGTCCGCCTGCCGCACCCCGGTGCCCATCGCCGCCGTCATGTCGGTCGCCGCGTTGCCGATGTCGATCTGGCCGCAGGCGATCCGGTACGGGCGGCCGTCCAGCGACAGCGACCTGGTCAGCCCGGTCACCGCGTGCTTGGTCGCCGTGTACGCGATCGAGTGCGGGCGCGGCACGTGCGCCGAGATCGAGCCGTTGTTGATGATCCGGCCGCCCTGCGGGTCCTGCCGCTTCATCTGCCGGAACGCCGCCCGGGCGCAGAGGAAGGCGCCGGTCAGGTTGAGGTCGACCACCGCCCGCCACTCGGCGACGTCCAACTCGTCCACCGGGGTCGGCGCGCCGAAGGTCCCGGCGTTGTTGAACAGCAGGTCGACCCGGCCGAAGCGCTCCACGGCCGCCGCGAACAGCGCGTCCACCGCCGCCGGGTCGGTCACGTCGGTCGGCACCGCCAGTGCCCCGCCGCCGGCCAGCCCCGCGGTCTCCCGCAGCGGCTCCGCGCGGCGCCCGGCGAGCACCGGTCGCCAGCCGGCCGCGGCCAGCTCCACGGCCACCGCGCGGCCCACCCCGCTGCCGGCTCCGGTGACGACGGCGATCTGCTGGGACGGCATGGCGGTCTCCTCGTACGGGTGCCGGGGCGGGCGCGGGCTCCGGGGCGGGGCTGATCGTCCGATCGTGCCCGACCGGAGGGCGGCCGTCACTGGTAGGAGGATCCAAGAGGCGGCGCGACCGACCCGCCCGCCGCTGTGGCCACCGCCGTCCCGGCCCCCTGGCCCGCGGCCGTCCGGCCACCCCTGCCGTGGGGGGGGGGGGGGGGCCCCCCCCCCCGGCGGGGCGGGGTGGGCCCCGGGGGGGGCGGGGGAGCACCCCCGGGCCGGGCCGCGGCGGCGCCCCCGCCGCGGC